>JAJZOM010000022.1 GCA_021811505.1 Thermoplasmata archaeon
CATGGTAGATGTTAGGCGGTATGAAAATGAAGCTGTCAGCCTTTGATTTGAAGACCTTATCACCTATTGTCACTTCCCCCGTCCCGGAGATCATGTAAATTTCGTGTTCATAATCATGCACGTGGTACGGCGTGTTTTTGCCCTTTTCAACGGTTATGAGCCGCATGGAGAAATTCAGCGCGTTATCCCTGTGGGTTATAAGCCATCTTATCCTGGCTCCACCTGGCATGCTCATTTCCTGGACTTCCTTATGATCCTTCACAAAACCCTTTACCTGCGACTGCATAGTCTGGCATGCCCTTATCTTCAATAAATGTTGCCCAGGAAAGTCTCCACGTGAAGGAGAAAAATATGGGAAGTTTTTTCAATGTAAACCCGGTCGATGCAGACCGGTAGTGTTCTTCCATGAAGGTCATGGAGAATGGGATCCGCGTGATTTGAGCGGGAGTACACAGAAACGGTAGCCCTACAAAATCGATGATATATGCTCTATAGATATTGCTCCGTATATATTGGAATTGAGCACACTATATATTATTGTAAGTAAGTTAATAAATAGAGTTAAAATAATTAGATTATGAGCCATAGTGATGAAGACATTGGCAGTGTATATAGTGCACTTGACAATGCCAAAACTGGAAAAATACACTATAAAATAGCTGCACTGTCTGCGGCAGGAACCTTACTGGATGGTTACGACATATCCATAATTGCCGTTGCCCTGTTGCTACTATATAATATCCCGGCATTTGGGTTGGTAACTCCGTTGGCAAAAGCCCTTATAGCAGCGTCTACCCTGATTGGAATGATATTTGGTGGTATAATTTTTGGGTACATAACGGACTTGAAGGGACGGAAAACCATGTATATGTTTGACATGGCCATATTCATAGTGATGACCGTAATTATAAGTCTGTCCTTCAATTTTGCCTCGCTGTTCATTTCCAGATTAATACTTGGAGTTGCACTTGGAGCCGATTACGCCATAAGTCCGGCAATAATTGCTGAGTTCACACCTGTAAGGTCTCGTGGAAAATTTCTCGTCACAAATGTACTTTTCTGGTCCGTGGGAGCAGCTGTAGCAGTATTCACTGGATATGCACTGCTCCCCCTCGGTTCAGTAGCATGGAGATACATGTTTATCCTCGGAGTAATCCCCGCTGCAGTCGTATTTTATCTTAGAAAAGATATTCCGGAATCCGCAAGATGGCTCGTTAAATCTGGAGATATAGAGAAAGCGCAAGAGGTCGAAAGAAGTGTGACTGGTAAGCACGATTCTTTAAAAGACCTCCCCTCAAGAAAATCATCGATAAAGGAACTGTTCAGTAAAAGATATTTGAAAAGTACTGTCTTTGTGGCGGTTTTCTGGTTTTGCATGGATGTCACTTATTACGGGATTGCAATATTCAGTCCCACGATACTGAGCATCCTAGGCCTGACCTCACGGCTTGCGGTATTGGGAGCAGGTGTATTTGACCTCTTTTCCATAATAGGAGGTATTATTGCATTACTGGTTATAGATAGGCTTGGAAGGAGACTAATCACAATAATAGGGTTTGCGGGCACAACGGCCTCTCTAGTGGTATTGGGGATTGTGACGTATTTTGTGCCTAAGTTTTCGATAGACGCGGCCATTGCTCCTATTATATTTGGAACATTCCTTGTGTTCGAACTTATTCAAAACGTTGGTCCTGGGACTACGGATTTCGTCTATCCCATTGAACTTTTTCCGACTTCCGAGAGAGCAACTGCTCAGGGTTTTGGCACATCTGTCAGTAGAGTGGGTGCGGTTCTGGGCATAACAACGTTCCCGTTCATAGTTCTCTCGTTTGGCATCAGCGGAAGCCTGTTTTTCTTCGGGGCTTTCGCGTTAATAGGTTTATTGGTAACGATACTTCTCGCTCCAGAGACCGGTAGAAAGAGTCTTGAAGCCTGCAGTGAACCGGAAGTAATAATCCCTGCAACTTCCAGAGTGGAGGTGCAGACTCCGGCCGAAATGGGTGGTGACGAATAGATGAGGGTAAGATTCCTCGGAAACTGGTCATCCCACATTAAAGCCGGTGTACGGAATTCCTCCATTCTTATTGATGATAAAATAGTATTTGATTTTGGGCCGCATTCCTTGGAATCACTACTCGAAATGAACGTTGACCCCACAAAGATTGAGTGGGTTCTCATCAGCCATATGCATCTGGATCATTATGCTGGTCTCGCAGAGTTGCTTTGGTATCGTGGAACGAGGAAGATCAAGGAGCCCCTTCTCATAATAGGCCCGGCTGGAATCGAATCTAATACTGAGTCACTGTTGAGGATTTTCAACACGCCTCAGGATGATCACTACGAAATAAATGTGGACTATGTTGAAAGAAGAAAGACTGATTTCATGGAGGTATTTAACGGGAATCACACAATTCCGGATAATGTGTATCGACTCGATTACAAGGGAAAAGTACTGACCTATACAGGAGATACGGCATATAGCGAAGAAGTGGTGAAGGCATCGGAGACAGCAGATATTCTGTTTCATGAAATGACGTATCTTGATACAGAGGCGGGTCTTGCGGAACATTGGAAACATTCTACCTATTCCTCAGTTCTGCGTACTTTTCGGGAGAGCGCCTCAAAGAAACTTGTACCCATCCATCTGACAGAAGGGACTCTGGACATGGTTCAGACACACCTCAACCGAGAACCACAGCTTGTAATGTCAAATGTGAATATGGAGATATAACGAGTGGCAACAAACCGGATCCATTGAATTGTAAAAAATAGAGGGTCAGACACGGATCCAAGATACCAATTAAGAGGATTTAGATACTGTCCGACCAGGTGGAGAAAGAGGAATTTCTTCACAATTATGTTAATGTCAGAGGCCATGGTTTTGTCTCTGATCAAGTGGTGGTCGATTACCTCGTGAACACCCTAACAGACAGGGTAAGGGAATACATGCGCATCTGGAGAGTAGAACAGAAGAAAATTGATTGACATAAATGGAGAAACGTAAGCAAGTTCAAGTATGCAGAGTCTGACTTTTATAAGTACGCTGGGAGGGAGATTCGAACTCCCGAGCTACGAGAGCACAAGCTTTCCAGACTTGCGCCTTACCAGGCTAGGCTATCCCAGCTCAAAGCGATTCCGATCCCGTGAGCGTATATATATCTTGACCT
>JAJZOM010000149.1 GCA_021811505.1 Thermoplasmata archaeon
ATAACGCAGGCACGGCAAAAAAGAAGGAAGATATGTCGGAGACTGAGTATTTAGAATAGAGGTGAATGTAGATGAAATATGCAACAGCAGTGCTCAGGGAACCCATGTAAAGAACGATGATCAGGAATTGCGGAGTGAGCATGCTGAAATTGATTGAACCTGTGGGAACCACGATTAGAAGAAGGAATGGTATGGAGTAGGCAAACTGCAATGCGTTGACTGTGTAGTTTCCTACACTCTGCAGGTACTTCTTGAAATATATGGTCCCGAGTGCCCAACTTGCCGCTCCTATTGACAGGAAAAAAAGTCCTATGCCAGGCTTGACTGTTAACTGATGCAGGAATATGAGAATTATGCCGATAAACCCGAAGATTACACCCAGTGCACGAATTCCAGAGAGTTTTTCCTTAAGGAACACTACTGAAAATAGGATTGAAAGGACCGGGTAAGTGTAAATTATTATGGATGATATTGAAGAACTCTCCGTCTGTTCGCCGAGGAACCAGAAACTCATAAAAATAGTCATGTTCAAGAAGGAAAATAGCAAGAGGCTGAGATTCGTTTTCAGATCCCTCGGAATTTTTATCTTTTTCCTGAAGAATATGAAGGAGAATACGGCAGCGAGAAACACCCTGAAAAATACCAGGGACATTGGAGACTGATAGACTAGGGCAAATTTTACAAGGGGATAATTCAGTGCCCAGGATGATGCCATGGCAATAAAAGCAAGGATGTCTACGACTTTTGGCACTGAACCTGATTCTCATCTGAAATAAACAATTATTGTGAGAGCTTTTTATAAAAAAATGCCGAAAAACAACTATCAAATAGGTTCAGGACAATTACTAGTTCATCATGTCAGTTTCCCTTTTCCAGGACCGAATAAGCATACTTGATTATTTTCACAAACACGGGCTCCTGATATCTCCTTCAGCTCTGAACATCATTCTTGAAAAGAGCATGGGGCAACTGATACCGAAGATGATCATGCCGGATGTGGCAGATTCAGGTTACATTGACGAGAAGACTGTGAGACGGATCCTCAGAGGAGAAACAAAAACCGGCAGGAACGATTTCGAGGTTTATCTCCCTGATATCAAAGTGAACAGTTCAGTCGAAGACTTCAGGCAGATGTTCATAAGCAGGTACCAGAAGTTGAGTAAGATCATCGCCACATCCGGAACAATGAGGGGCTCTACGGACATCAGGACTGCAAAGAAAAGCTACGGTGAAATCAAGGTAATAGGGATGGTTTCCTCGGTCGACACCACGAAGAACGGCCATAAGAGAATGGTTATCGAGGATCTCGAGGACAACCTGCAGGTAATAATGATGAAGGACAAAGGCCCCGCGGGAGAATTAATTCTGCAGGATGAAGTCATCGGAGTGGTGGGTTCCATGGGCAAGGGATCCGGAGATCCTGTCATGTTCGTGAATGAAATTGTAAGGCCTGACATTCCATACAGGGTGATTGACGAAACGAAAAAGGAACCGGAATACGTTGCTTCTCTGTCTGATATTCACGTTGGCTCAAAGACTTTCAGGGAAAACGACTTCATGAGGATGATCTCCTGGATCAAGAGGTCAGAAGGAGAGGCACAGCACCTCAAATACCTAATACTTAGCGGAGACGTCATAGACGGTATAGGAGTCTATCCGGGGCAGGAACAGGATCTTGATATCATAAACCCTGTGGAGCAATATGAAAAACTAGGCGAATACCTGAGGGAGATTCCGGAGGATATACAGATTTTTGTCATGCCTGGAAACCATGATGTCGTAAGGCTGGCTGAACCTCAACCATATTTCACCGGGAAAGTGAAGGATATTTTTCCCGATAACGCCATAATGCTTCCAAATCCGCATACACTGAGACTTAACGGGAAGAGTGTGCTGATATACCATGGAATGTCCCTTAACGACATGGTAGAACTAGTTCCTGGAGCAAATTTCAGCACTATTGGAAAAGCCATTGATGAGATACTGAAAAGACGGCATCTTGCACCGAAGTATGGCGGCAAGACACCGCTGATTCCTTCACCAACTGATTATCACGTTATCGAGGAAGTTCCCGACATATTCATAACGGGGCATATACACTCCCACTATCTTGGCAACTATAAGGGAGTCCGGTATGTCAACTCATCTACCTGGCAGTCGCAGACTGATTACCAGAAAATGATGAATTTTGCTCCGAATCCGTCAATCCTGACAATGTTCGACCTGAACTCAAAATCTACAATATTGAAGAATTTCGAGCAATAACTTCAAACCACTTTTTTCCATAAATTCCACATTTTCCGGCTTTGTAGGGATTTTCGTCCGTATCTAAAATGAGAATTGAATTTAGAAAGTCTTGCGGATAATTTCCTCAATTTCTCTCTTGAAGGTGCTCATGAATTCTGATACTGCTTCATCTTTTATATTTGGAGGTGCAGTAATCAAACCAATTTCCGCGGTGACCTTTGCCATTCTTGCCATTGCGTCATATTCTTTGAATTTACTTTCCAGAAACTTCTCTAGAATGTTCATTATCTCGTCTTTGATGGCGTCATTCTGGTTTATCTTCCTCTTGATGTATTCTTTTATCAGGTCCTTTATTATTTCATGAATCGCCTCGAAATAGAGGTCTTCCGATGGCATTGCCTTCATGAAGTTTTTCAGATATCTCTCCACGTCTTCCGGCACAGATGATCAAGCTATCAAGATAAATAAAATTTGGCAGTACTGGATCTGTTCTTGAAAGTCTTTACCGGTATTATTACATGGAGAAGGTTGAAATTAGTATTATATAAGAGCATTCGATATGGAAAAACTCGCGATCTTTGAATGCAGGGAATTTGTATCATCGATCACATAATTACGGGGTGTAACATTGAAGAGAAGTTCAAGGGACTGGAAAAAGCGCGGTAAGATGCGCTGGAAATGGAGAAAAAAAAGAATACGAAGGCTCAAGAGAGCACGAAAATCCAATAGAGAGTAATGGGATCATGGGGTAATCAGGCTATCCTAGCGGGCTCCAGTCAGGTTATGATTAACTATGGGTCACCTGATTTATGATGAGTGACTGGAACTATGAACCGGAAGAGACCCGTAGATCTGGGTTCGAATCCCAGTGATCCCACTTGTTTTGAACGGCTCCCGCCGGAATTCGTACCCAACT
>JAJZOM010000050.1 GCA_021811505.1 Thermoplasmata archaeon
CCGAAACATGTAAGTAGAGTATACCTAGTTAGGCATTCATTGAAGACATACCTGAGAAGGAAAACGATCAACGGCAGGGAATACTTCTACGACATGACCCCCTACTGGGACAGCGAGAAAAAGAAGATCAGGTATCACAGCAGGTACCGTGGCGTGCAGAAAGAAAATGGCATCGAAAAGGTCCGGACCCACCTGCCCGGGAACATCTTTGTTTACGGCCCGTTCATACCTGTCCTCAGGATAATGAGGGAGACGGGCATTGAAGGTATCCTGGATTCCCTCTTCAGGAAGGAGGACAGAAATGTCATCCTTGTACTTGCCGCTGCCCGGGCAATAAGATCACTCCCGATGGATCTCATGCACACCTGGTACGATGGAACATGTCTTGTGAAGGAATATCCTTGCGATGTTTCTTAACAGCACATATCCCGCCTGCTGGATGACATCGGAAACAGCAGCATTCCGGACAGGTCCTTCTCCGCCTTCTCCTCCCATGTGAAACCGGAATCATCCCTTCTGTACGACATAACCACGATCACATCCCATTCCACTAACAGCATGTTTGAATATGGTCATGCAAAGGATCACGAGGATCTTCCGGAGATCAGCCTTTCCCTTGTCATGGAAAGGAGGAGATCCCTGCCGATCCTGTTTGAGATATACCCTGGAAGCATCGTGGACGTCTCCACCCTTGCAATAACGCTGGACAGGATCAGGAATCTTGTCCCCGCTGTGATCATCATCCTTGATCGCGGTTTCTTCTCCCTGGACAACCTCAGGCTCCTGCACGGGTATGGATACATAATCGCCGCAACGTACTCAAGAAAGGGGATAAAGCATGTGTTCTCCGCCAACATCAGGATGCTTGATTCCGCAGACAACACGATCATGTACAACGACAAACCCATATTCGCGATGCATGTGGAATTTTCCGTTGACAATCTTTCCCTGGAGGGATATCTCTACCACGACCTGGATCTGGAGACCAGGGAAAGATCGGGTTTTCACAGGCGCATCAGGGAGGTCACGGATATCATCGAAAGGACAGAACCAAGGGAGAAAAGATCCGCACAGATCACCCAGATCCGGTCCATAAGCGGGGAATATTACAAGTACATAAGAACGGTGGTGAAGGACGGGGAGTACCATGCACAGGCGAGGAACAACGTCATATCCCAGAGGGAGAACCGCATGGGACGTTTCATGCTGGTGTACAGCGGGAAATACAGCCCCGCTGAGTGCCTTGATCTTTACCGCGACAAGGATCAGGTGAAGAAGGCGTTTGAGATCCTGAAGACGGATCTGGACATATTTCCCTTGAGGGAGAGAAAACCGTCCACCGTAAGGGGGCTGGTTTTCATCCTCTTTATCTCGCTGATCGTTCGGTTGTCCATGAGAAGAATGCTGGCTGAATCAGGGCTCAACAGGAAATATTCCATGGACAAGGCATTCCTTGAGCTGGAGAAGCTGCAGATGATGGAAATCGAAGGCAGAATGATCGAGAGGGAGAGGACTAAAAAGCAGAGAGACATCCTGGAGGCTCTCCAGTCAGTTGCATATACCTACATCTGCGGAGTTCAGGCTCTAACGTACCTTCACAATTTCCGGGACACAACGCTCAAGATTGAACTGTAGTGATAAAACGAGGCGAGGATAGGTTTAGGACGCTACGGAGAAATTGCGAAATTACGGTTAAAATAAGTTGACTGCCGACTACACACCACGTAATCTAAAATAATTTCTGTAATAACTTCTCATTTCATGGTTGAACCTATCAGTCGTAAAATACACACTCCTAGCCATAGATTTAGCAATCTGTTCCCCAGGGTTACCCACAATCTCTCGAATCTTCTTTGCAAATCCTAAATAATCTAAAGGTTCAATTAGCTCCGCTGAGCCTTCAGCGAGCTCCTCGAATGCAGGGATTTTTGACGCAACCACTGGAATGCCAGTTGCAAATCCCTCAACCATTGGTCTTCCAAATCCCTCTTCAAGTGATGGAAGAATGAGAACATCACAGGCATTGTATATCAAGTTCAGTTGTCTGTAGGATACTTCATCAAAATTTAGAGAATTTATAAGCTTTGGACCAACGCGTACTAACACGTAATCATCGCCCAATGATTCCATCACCTTTAAGAGAGTCGCAATATTTTTTCTCTGATCATTCGTAGAAACGTTTAGTACTAGTTTCTTATCCGTCGTTATTCCTAATTGCTTTCTTGCTAAGGACTTATCTTTCATAGGGTAAAGTTCAGGGTGAAACGGGAGGTAGATTGGCACTATCTTCCCCTCAAATCCCCATTCATGCATCTTGTTTTTTACATATTTGCTGTTAGAAAGTGCTACTGGCATATCTTGATATTTTTTTAGGGTATCTCTATAAATGCTCCTCCCGATGACAGACATCATGCCATCTCCTGAATATAGTCCTGTGAGGAAGTTGACAAATGGGTTATCATGAAAAGTCACCGTGGTTCTCTCATTGACAAACATTGGCCTGAATGACTGATCAGAGTAGTGAATCATTCCGTCTCCCTCTGCTACGCCTTTTGCAAATTCATAAGTTAATGGAAATGCTTTTCTTGGATAGAGGTAGTTAAGTGGTAATATAGGAAATCGGCCATATTCAGTGGAATCATCACTTCGTCTGCCATGCGCAGGAGAAGGAAAGCAATTAATTACCTGGGAAATATTCTTCGCTACTTTAGACAAGTAGAGTGAGTAAGATGGTATGGATCCTGACCTAATATGATTCAAAACTAGGAGCAGAGGCTTGCTAGGTTCCAAAATTGGAGACAACTTCGTCTCATTATTTAAGGAAGCTGAACAAGTTGTTGATGAAAAAACCTGAGAGTTTATCGGTAAGTTATATTCGCCCGTTAAGCTATCGTAAAAACCCAATTAAAATTCACCAGTTTCTTTCTTTTTTCATCTTCTTAACATAGCTCAACGATGCAAATCCCACAACAAATAAGGTAAAAAAACCAAATCCAAGATTGTAGGCTAGCATAATTTCTTGGCCACTATTTGCAGTTTCCATAGTAAAAGTCAAATTGTATAAGGACAAGCTAGCTTTTACCATACTTAATTTTACTATGTATAAATATGCTCCTCCAACTAATTCTCAGTATGCAT
>JAJZOM010000253.1 GCA_021811505.1 Thermoplasmata archaeon
ACGACAACATAATAGATTCTATCCTTGATGCATCAGCCTCCGGGGTTAACATTGTGGAGAGGGAAAGCATCTCGGTGATCCACCCTTCCAGAATTATTCTTGTCGGCACCATGAATCCTGAAGAGGGTGAATTGAGGCCGCAATTCCTTGACAGATTCGGCATTTCAGTGGAAGCGGAACTGCCGGGCAATGAGGATGAACTTCTGGAAATCGTCAGTAGGGTTCAGGAATTCGAGTCAAACTATACCGGATTTATGGCACAGTTCCAGGTGGAAGAAGATGAACTCAGTGAAAGGATTGTCAGGGCCAGGAAAATCCTGCCTGAAGTCAGCGTGGGATCTCAGCTGCTCAGATTCATTGCCACAATCGTTCTAAAGTATTCCCTGAGCAACAGGTCAATGATCACAACGGTAAAGGTTGCCAGGGCCATTGCAGCCCTTTCTTCACGTAAAGAGGTAAACATCGAAGACATACGCACCGCCCTTAAATTCTCGCTCAGGCACAGGCTGAAAAACCAGAAGAAACAGCAGGAAAATCTTGAACAGGAAATAGAAGATAAGATCAACGAACTGGACAGGCAGGATGACGACCCGGCATCAGGAGAGGAATCAGAATCTCCGGACAGAGAGACGGGAAGCAGGAATCCGCCCGAAAGGAAAGAATCTGAGGACATGAAAGTGAACATTGATGCAAGGAATGAGGTAAAACTGTCCGGAAAGACCGGAACGTCGCATTCCTACAGGCGCATAGGGCAGAAGGACGGCGTCACATTCGACTTCTACTCCTCAATGATCAGCATGGCAAAAAATGGCAGAAAAAAACTGTCTTTCAGGGACATCCAGTTCAGGGATACAGTGTCCAGAGGTTCAGTACCCATAATAATTGCACTGGATACGAGCAGATCAATGGGAGTGTTCCAGAGAATGCAGGCAGCTAAGAACATCTCCAGGTCCCTGATCACGAGCGCTTACATTTCCAGGAGCAGGGTTGCACTTATCACGTTTTCCGGAACTGCGGGAGAGATCGCAACAAACTATACCAGGAATCTGTCGAGCATTGAGAACCTGATTGATGCTGTTGAAATCAGGGGAAAAACTCCATTATCGCATGCCCTGATGCTTGTAAACAGCCTGTCATCAGAGGAATTCAGGAAAAATGGCAGAGGCATAGCAATGTTTCTCACTGACGGCAAGGGGAACGTGCCGGTCAGCGGGGACATGAAGGAGGAAATAGAGGAACTTTCCACTGAACTCGGAAAAACAAGTGATGTATACATCGTGCATTCAAGCAGGGGATCACAGAGGTTCCTCCCGACTTTCAATGACACTATCGCCAGGTGTTCCGGTGGCAGGATCATAAATATTGCAGAATTAGAGCACCAAATCCGGATAGGGGTTTAACCGGTTATCCCGGATGGGATGTCTGATTTCCCGGTTCTAGAATCCGAAAAGCCCAGAAATATATTAAACAGGCATAGTTTCAATCCCTGCTCATTTTCAATATGTGTAGAATTTTGGAATTTACTTACACATACTAAGTAATTTATAAATATTACTTTGGAATAATAGGTAAATGGCTATTGATACATTAGATATCAAAATAATAAAGCTAATGATAGATAACGCACGAATCAGCTGGAAAGAATTGGGGAATGAACTGGGATTATCGGCTCCAGCGGCGGCAGAAAGGGTTCACCAGCTGCAGAAATCCGGGATAATTGAAGGCTTCACGGCAAATGTAAGTGCAGAATCAATGGGCCTGCAAGTAATTGCCTTCATTGCGGTCAACATAGATCGCCCTCATCACAGGGCAGGATTTCTAGAAAGCATCAAGATTCTCGAAGAAGTTCAGGAATGCCACCATATTGCAGGGGACGACGACTATCTCCTCAAGGTAAGATGCAGGGATAACAAACATCTTGATTTTGTTGTAAATGACACAATGAAGGGGATACCGGGAGTAATAAGGACACGTACGACCATTGTGCTGAGTACTGCGAAGGAAACAATTCGTATCCCTCTGAAACTTGAGGAAACAAACAATCCGCAATCCCCGGGTTCCCACAATTCAGAGGAAAGTTAAGTGCCACTCCCGTACATATTCATACAGGGGCTTCTGATTGGTTTCTCCATAGCGGCACCTGTTGGTCCGATAGGAATCCTCTGTATCCAACGGAACATTAACTACGGAAAGATCGCAGGCATAATCAGTGGACTTGGGGCAGCCAGTGCAGATGCTTTCTATGGCGCAGCAGCAGCCTTTGGTTTAGCAGTGGTTTCCGGTATACTGTTATCTGATCATATCTGGATACAGATGTTCGGAGGAATCGCGTTATGCTACTTTGGTCTGAGAACAGTTCGTAGGCCGTTTGTGGGCTATGCCTCAGCCGAAAAAACGAATCACCTTAAATGGAATTATATTTCAACACTAGCCCTGACATTAACAAATCCCATGACAATACTTCTTTTTGTGGCAATATTTGCTTCAATTGGTTTTGCATCTTCCTCAGCTCCCGTTTATACCGCGATCTTCATAATTGCAGGTGTATTCAGCGGGTCTATGTTATGGTGGCTGACACTCAGCACCTTTATCAGCATGGTCCGCACAAAGCTGAGCGATAAAGTCTTGAAATGGATTGGATGGATTGCAGGCATGGCAATATTTGGTTTCGGCATTATTGCAGTGGTGGCGTCGGGAATTGAAGTTGCGGGTTACATTCCATGGTTGAGTTTTGTTTGAAGCGGTCAGGCGACAGTAGCATGAAGGTGACTCCAGTAAAGTTGCCGCAGAGCTCTCACTGATAAATAAAACTATTATTCCCCCTATCCTTACAAGTTACCATGGACAAGGATTCGACTGAGGATTATCACGGCATTAGGTTATGATTTCCGTTAACCATGTTAACATCCACCTTTGGAAGTTATCATCTGTCTGATGCTTAAACTTCGTGGCTCCAACCCAAGAGCCTCTATCCCGTCCCCTTTCGGTTCAGGGATTGCGTTTCCCAGTTCTACGATCACTTTTCAGCCGATCCCGAACAAGCATGACCTGTTTTGCCTGTGTTTTACGGCAGGTCGCCAACCCCATTA
>JAJZOM010000013.1 GCA_021811505.1 Thermoplasmata archaeon
TCAAACTGTGAACCAGCCCGCTTACAAGACTCCTCTGGTGATCGGAGTAGTTATAGCGGTTATAGTTCTGATTGGTGTTGTGTATTACAAGCTAAGTTCAGGCGGAACCTCTGGTAAGTCAAAGAAAGAAGTGCAGCCGAAGACTCAACTGAAAAAGCCGGAAGAAAAGAAGAAATAATTTTTACATTTCTTCCAAAATTTTTATTCCCATAATATTGGACGCGTCTTTTACTATATTTTTATATAAGTGTATTATGAGTACTCTCTTTGATCGTTCTGTTTCCTTCGCGTTAACCACAGGGCAGTTAGTGTAAAAATCATTGAACTTCCTCGTCAGTTCAAGAAGGTAATTGGCGACACTTTCCGGCCTCAGTCCTCTGAATGCCTCCTCAAGGGCGTATGGATAAAAGTACATCTGCCGGATCAGGGCAGACTCACTGCTGTCATATTCCTGAGAAATTGCGGTTTCCGGCTCTTCGAGTTTCCGGAGAATGCTTGCAGCTCTTGCGTATGAGTACATTATGAAAGGTGCGGAATCGCCTTCCAGGCTGAGAGCTTCAGACCATTTGAATACAAGGGTTTTGTTCGCATTCAATTTAACAAGCTGAAATCTGATTGCCGAGATCGCAACACTGTCAGCAATCTCGTTCAGCTTGTCGATCGGCAGGTCAGGCCTTTTTTCCTTCACTACTTTCATTGATTCTTCCATAGCGCGTTCTACAAGTTCATCGAGAGTGACCATGTTTCCCTTCCTGGTTGACATTCTTCCGGACTCCAGTGACACGTACGAATAATATACAAAGTCAAGCCTGCGTTCAATTTCCATAAGGTCTTTGAGAACGTACTCAAGGTGTTTCATGTGCTCTTTGTGATTCTCTCCAAGCACGTTTATGAGCCAGTCAAAATTCTGGAATTTGTAAAGGTGATATGCAATGTCTCTGGAAAAATACAGCGATGTGCCGTCACTTCTCGTGAGGAACATCTTTCTGTCAAGGCTTGTTATGTATTTGGCTCCATCCTCTTCCTGCAGTTTATCACTCAGACTTTCCAGGACTCTATCAACGTCTCCTGCCCTTATGAGGTCAGATTCCCAGGTATAGTCATCAATCTTGATTCCTATCCTGCTAAGCGACTCATTGATGCTGTTCAGGATTACGGTGCATATCATCCTGATATTCCGGATCGTATCCGGGTCTCCCTTCTCATACTGGCGGATGATCTCGTCAACTTCCTCCTGTAGCGAATGATCATTTTCCAGGACGTCATTCACCTTCTTGTATCCATCCAGGAGATCGTTCACATTGGGGTTGCTGTCTTTCACGTATTTTCTGTATCCGGCAAAAAGCGTAGCCACCTGCTTCCCGGAATCATTTATGAAATACTGTGTGGTAACCCTGTAACCGTATCTTGAAATCAGCCTGGCAAGGGAATCCCCGAGAATGGAGTTGCGTATCCTTCCGATATGTATGGGTCCGGTCGGGTTTGTGCTGGTATGTTCAACCGATACCCTTTCCGGGTCCTGAAAAGTGTCCGGATACAGGCCGGTGCTGTCTATCTCCTTCTTCATGGCCTGCATCATTTTATCCCGTCTGATCGTGAAATTTATGTATCCGCCGACAGGTTCGATTTTCTCAATAAAATCCTCTTTTCCCAAAACATCTGCTACCTGCCTGCTGATGTCCTCCATGGAGACTTTCTGATCCTTCATGATCTGGAAGGACCTCAGGGTGAAATCTCCATGTCCGCTCCTGTCAAGAGCCAGATCATTTTCTTTCAATCCCGGAAAAATCTTCTTCAATATCTCGAAGGTCATTTTCCAGTAGTCGTCAAAAAGGAGCATGATCACTCATTGTTAGTGCTTATAAGACAATTTCCATATTCCTGCGGGTTTTATGGTATTGATGGGGGGCTGTACTCGTACTGTTCCGTGAATGCCCTTAACCCTGAGACAATCCTGTCCCGTTCCATCTCAAAAGCTTCCGGCTTGCCGGCCTCCTCCGGTACAACAAAGGATAATTTTCTCAGGTCGATCTGGAATCTTTCTGCGAGGGATTTCAGTATATTATCTGTTCCGATGTCTTTTATACTGCTCTTTTTCAGGGAATAGCGATCCATCATTGATTTCATCTTTTCCCTGGTTTCTTTTCCCGATATGCCCGACCTCTCTCCAAGGAACGACTCCAGCATCATCCCTGCCAATATTGCCTCATAGTATTTTGCGCGATTCCTGGACACGTGAAGCACGGTGTCACCGATGATCCTGCCAAAGCACAGGGCTTTTCTATGGAGTTCATCTCCGCTGCCCGCAAGATCTGATCTAGTCTGGATACTCTTGGATATCAGTTTTACGAGACCGTCACTCTCCTTCAGGGTCTTCAGATCTTCGGTGTTGCTGAGCAGGCTTATTAACGAATTATCGCCAAGCAGTCCGTATCTGATGATCTCGGAAACGCCGTCCTTGAACTCTTCATTATCTGAAAGTCTTGTAAAATGAGTATCGATGACGACTTCTTTCGGAGAGTACCTCGTGGACATAGCGTCCTCAAAGCTTGAGAAATTTATTCCGTTGATTCCGGAAATGGCATTTGAGACCTGGGCAAGAGGGACGGCCGGGACCGGGACGTAGTCGACACCTCCCCTAAATGTGCATGCTACAAAGCCGGAAATGTCGCACACAGAAGATCCTCCTATTGCAACGATCAGGGAATCCGATGAAATGTTTCTCTCGATCATGACCCTGATTATTTTCTGGTAATTCCTTATGTTCTTGAGGTTATCGTCATAATTAAGCATGATTTTTGTGAGTTCACCCCTCATTCCCCCAAGATCAGGTATGTATTTAGAGAAGCTTTCGACAGTGTCGCTTCCCGTGATAAGAACAACCCTGTCGTATCTCTCTGAAATCTCAACAATCCTGTCTATTGTTCGATCTCCAACCGATACGGGAACGTCCTTGCCATTTATGTTAAGGCTTATTCGTTCAGAATTGCCTGTCATTAAAACACACTGAGGATAAATAGTATTACAACAATATATAATTATGTCCTAATTTCAAAGGAATCAATGATAGGGGTCATGGAGACTGC
>JAJZOM010000205.1 GCA_021811505.1 Thermoplasmata archaeon
AGAGAAAGTCAGCAAATCGCAGCTTTCCAAGCTGAACCTGACCAGGTCATATCAGGTATTTACCGGAATATTCTACGAACTTCTGGGCACTCAGATCAGATCGCACAACACTCACCTGTATGGGAGATACACCATGATACTGGGGATAGATTCAACTTTCATACGCACTTCCATGATGCAGGCAGGAAAATACAGGAGATCCAAGACCGAGGACGGGATAAAGGTGCAGATTCCAGCGTTGCTTTTTCCTCTCACCCTTCCCATTGATGTACTCGTCACTCCAGCCAACAACAACGATTCCCCCTCTTCGATCAGACTATTGCAGACCTGACAGACATTCAGGGAGAGGATTTCCTGAGGTCCTGCATCCGCGTGTTCGACCTGGGTTACTACGATCTCGAAAGATTCACCGTTCTCAAGCTTAGGGGCATTCCATTTGTCACGAGGATGAAGAGAAACGCTAGATACTAGATAATAAGGGAATACGCTCATAGCAGAATCATAAAGTTCGGTAACGGACTGGAGCTCAGATCGGTATCCATAACAGTGGATGGAGAGGAGAGAGATTACCTTACCGACATCTCAGACCTACCGGACATTTGTATCCACTGGATATACTCGCTTCG
This sequence comes from Thermoplasmata archaeon, assembly GCA_021811505.1. Next base: position 627 of record JAJZOM010000205.1, read on the forward strand.
ATGGGATATTGAGACATTCTTCAGGATGATGAAATCGCTCCTGAAAATCGATCATCTCATATCGAGGAAGCTGAACGGTATCCTTGTACAGATATTCGCATTTCTGTGCGCATATATTGCTCTCCTCATGATTCAGGTAATGCTTCCTGGATGGTCTATGGCAGAGATAATAAGATCGCTGAGGCATGGAACATCTCTGCATCTACGGAAGAATGACGATGCATCCCAATTGGGAACAGCGTAACAGTTGTTTATCTGATGGGCCATCCCCGAAGGGACGGGCCCATGCTTCTCACTTGTAAGAGCACACTGTGATTGGGACCACACAAAATAACCTTTCTATCGCATTCTGAAAGCTTGTAACAGCGCCATTTCTCAGCAGTGGTATGTTCTGTCAAGTAAGACTATCAAAAACGTCGGCGAGATTCCGAAAAAATGGAGGTCGAGTTCTTAAATATTGGGAACAGATGAGATATTATGAAAGTAAAATTTTTGATCACAGCCTTTGTAAGACTGACAGTTATACTATCTATAAGATTCACCGGATTGGCACAAGCAGACAGTTCCTCTGCGAATACCACAATATCGACAGGAAGTCAATTGAGTTCTCTCCTAAGTTTGCTTCCTAATGGGTATGGCGGATGGAAGAGTACAAATGGTGGACCATGGACTGCATTGAATGTAACTAGCTATTCTGGGGCTTCCAATGACTCTTTCCAATATGTTCCGACGGAAGGAGGAGCTAATCACGGAGTTGAGGGAGCAGAGACAGGAGATGGAGAGGGTGTCATAACCAACACCCATATGACTGTCAACTTCTCTGAGATATCGGGAAAAACGGACAGCATATGGGGTCCTAACGCCTGGAGTCTACAGGTTAACACCAACTACTTCTTAAGCGATAAATGGGTTCAGGTTGTATATCAAAATAACCTTGATGGGAAATCTTATTTTGGCATATGGGAGTGGAATGACATTTATTCACTGACAGGGTACAAAGTGTACATGGTGAATGCTGATTTATATACACTCTCAACTTCTATGCTGTTATACGAAAGCCTATACTGGTACAACGCAACAACCCTTGAGGGAGCTGCTGAGCTTGGTACTCCGAATAACTATACTGCTTTTGCGTTAAATGAACCCGATCTTTACGGGCTCTTTGATGGACACTGGGCATCAGGCAGCGGTACAATCCTTGGTGCTGGCGGTGGAAGTGAAGCAAACTTCGCCTCTGCAACGGAGACGACAAATATTGTCGTAAGTGCTCCTTCGCCATGGGACCAGATTCCAGCTTCAATCATTGTTACCGGGGAATCGAACAATTTGACGCAAGAAGGATACCAAGCATCCTATGAAAACGAAACGGGAGTCGGTGGTATTGGGTACTACGAGATTGACATGAACATACTATCGGAGACATGAGAGATTATGAAACGCAATGCTCGTAACACTTTTCCAACCGAATTGGCGATTGCTCTATTAATCATTATCATTGTTTTTATCTTTCTAGTACCTATTGTGCCAGTCAACTGGAGTCCTGTGGCCGGTTCCCGGTTTTATGCTTATTTTACTATTTTTTATTGGCTGACTCACCATGGAATAATCTACTGGGCAGGTAAATTTATGTGGGGACCGCCTCCACCGATTGCTTAGAAACAAATTAAAATTGTGCAGGTAGTCTGGCAGCCAGTTGAGTAGTACTCAAGGACCTTGTCTAGAGTATTTCGGTTTACGACAAGGAATAGTGTTTCGACGAGCAGACAGATTTAAGTATTGGAAACTGGAGTGCTTAATTCAGTGGGTCCATCGTAGATCAATTCCAAATCTTTGATACTTTCCCTTCTGTCTTCGATATGCTTTATAAGTACTTTTTCGCAATCTCTTTGGTTTTTTCAAAATCACCACTGACTTGTCCAATGCTTAGATTCTTGAAGTGAAGCAGATATGGAAGCCCTGAAATGAAAATGTTTCGAGCTACTCTATAATAACCCACTGAGGAATTATCAAATTTTACTTTACTGAAGGAGATCAACAGTTTGAGGTTCTCCCTTTTCCTCCCAGCAGCTCTGTTGGCTTCGATGTCATCAAAAAATTTTGCATTTTCACTGATGTTATTACTGCACTGCTCTTGCACTTCGAAACCTTCTAATATTATGAATGTTGATATCTTCTGAAATATAAATAATGGATAATCTCATAAAACCTGATTTACTGGGACTTTCCAGACACGTGTTCTTATTGAAAGATTTTTTGGGTAAGAACATAATAATGAAACGGATTCTGTTAAGTATAGATTCTGAAAGTTCTCCTGATTTTCCTGACAGTGATATAAAGGCTTGAACTCCTAATTATCTTTTACCGTGAACATTTGATCATTTGCAGTTTTATTTTATTTGTATACGCATGAGTTCCATTATTAAAGGCAGAGAGAGCCCGATTCGGGCTCTCTCTTCGAT
>JAJZOM010000207.1 GCA_021811505.1 Thermoplasmata archaeon
CCAAGCGGCGGCCCTGTTGTTGCCTTTCCACCCTCTACCATTGTACTAACTGATTGTGCCATAAATTATCCTCTATATGCCACGGCTTATAGCCAATCGGTTTTTTAACTTTGTGATTCCTGCAGCAATGTTTCGTGATCCCATTGTTTTTCCGCATCTTCCATCGCTGAGTTGCAATTGAGTACCTTGAAAGGGGTTTCATGTACCAGAAACAACCGCTTTGGTCCAGACAATCCCACTCTCCAGTAGCAGATCAAAGAGTAGATAAACAAACTGCGTATGCATAAATCATGAGACGTGGGCTGATCGCAGGTATTCTTGTAACTGCTATCCTGCTGTTCATTTTTCTTTGTCCCATAATCCCTGCTTCTTCCCCATACCCGGGTATAATTCAAGTACCAGGCCAAATTCAGTACCATTATTATAAGTCTATAAGCGGGCTGTTTTTGCCTTATGGAACGAGTTTCTGGAACGGTAATTACTACCTCCACCCTGCTCCTTTCTGGGGAATAATAGGCTGATCCTCACGCGGACACTGTCTAATTCTCCAAATAAGCAGCATCGATCCTGATGCCTTGAGAATAATTGCATGGTGATGAAACATATCTATTCCTGCCAGACGCGATCTACATTCGGTTCTGCATGAGTCTGCAGAACACAATTCCCTTGCCCGGATACATCTATACTGGAATGAAAGAATTATTTTACCTAATCATAATAAGCTACTGGGTTAATTTCTTGAAAGTAGACATAATCGAAGGACGAAAAATCGATGCTTTTCCGCAATCCACAAAAGTCCTTGTCGATATTTTCAGGTCAACTTCAACAATGCCCCTCATGATAAAGAATGGCGCGAAATACATCATACCAACCAGGACGGTAAAGGAAGCAAGACAGATAAAGAAAAGCAATCCGGAATACATTCTCGCCGGAGAGAGGTTGGGTAGAAGAATGCCTGGTTTTGACTATGGGAATTCTCCTTATGAAGTGTGGGAAGAGGATTTCAAGAACAAGATTGTTGTTTTTACAAGCACCAACGGAACCAAGGTTCTCGACAAGATCAGGGACTCTGGAAGAATATTTATTGCGTCCTTCATAAACATATCAGCCACCGTAGATGCGTTATCCGAAGAACCATATGTATCAATAGTGGTATCCGGACGTCCTGATGGAGTGGCGGACGAGGATCACTACTTTGCTGAATACCTCAGCGCAAGGCTCACGAAGGAGCCTGCTGATATCAATTCGTACCTGTCAAGAATAAAGAAATCAAAGGGAGCAAGAAGGCTAAGAATGATGGGAGCCAGGGAGGACATCGAGTATTCACTTAAGGTTGACTCGGTAGATTTTCCACTGGTTTTTGAGGAAGGGAAAATTATCAGATCTCAATGAAGTCTGATCGGGTTAAATGTTTTCCCCTGCTGACAGCAAGATTTTCCAGCAGCCTCTCCGCATATTTCAGTTTTTCAGCCTTGGTAACTGGATCGCCACCGGGCTTGCCCGTTGGATGCATGAAATCGAAACCGGTAAGGGTTATGGATCTTGCCCCGACCCGATCTGCTAGGTATGCGGCCCTGTCTCCGTCGGTGAACCCCCCAAAATTATATATCATGCCGAAGGGAGCGTTCTGGGTTGTGCAGAGCACCTCTTCATTTAGATCCGGAAGTATCCTCCTGATGTTTTCCCTGTTGTCTCCATGGGCGTGAACCACAAGCCTTGACCCCTCCTCATGGCATTTCCTGATTAAAACGGCATCTCCATCCAGATCGGTAACGATAACATCCGGAGGGCCAAGAATACGGTAGTAAACCGATAGGGCGCTGTCTGCCACAAAATAAGCTCCCCCGTGTGCATTTTCAAGGATGGCCGACAGATTAGGCCCATTGCCTACAACCCGGATATCCTTCCGGATAAATTGACGCCTGAAGGAAAAAGAACTGCACTTTACTTTGGCAAGATCATCGAGAAGAAGGGAGGAGAGGAAGTCATCGTGTGGATTGAATCCGAAGTGTGTACAGATTTCTTCATACCATGGAAGCCATTCGAAATATTTCATCTATATCAGCACCATTTTTCCCATGCGGCAATAGCTGCAGCCTTACAGGCATATATACTGTGAACTCCACTGGTTTCCAGCCGCCTATCTTGTCTGGTCATCCGGCATGCCTGCTGGTTGAACGTTGGGCCTGTTTTCAGACTCCAGAGATGAAAAGTGCCTGTGAAGAAGCGAGGCGAGTATTGCAAAAAGAACTCCGACCACCAGTATCCCTATGTCCAGTATTGCCTGGTCAAAATCTATGAAAGAGAAGACGTACCTGGCATAGTTGAACACACCGTAGAAGATGAATGCCATACCAAACACGAAGAATGCCGTTGACCACATCCTGGCTATCCCCTCCTTCCGTCCGATATACATCTGTATAACCAGGCCGACAATCCTGACGAAGGTGGAAGCGTAGACCCACCATACCATTCCGGACAGGAATATTAGCAGTATATCCAGGAGAGGAGCGTTGAGTGTCCTGACTCCTGAATACGTGAATCCGAGGCCAGACAGTATTATCAGGGCGGACACAAGATAGGTGATGAAAGTTACCCTCGTATCGTTTGCATACTGTTGCATTGACCTGATCGTCCACTGGATCTTCCTACCGATCTCAAAACCTCTTTCCACAAAATACGATCCGAGAACCAGGGTTACAAGAGTGATCGCCCCCTGGTTGGGGTTCACGCTTATCTGCTTCAGGGCAATGGAGGAGTAGAAGATGAAAGCAAGCGTTGCAAGTCCGTACGTGAGCAAAACCAGGCCTATCGGTATCAGAAACTTGCTCACGAGCTTCTTGTCTTTGAGTGCCTTAACGATATAGTAATAAAGAGACTCAATGTTCTGGTTATGCCGGACAATTATGTGTTTCACATACCTTATCTTGATTCTCGACGTGATCAGGGGGGTTATGTAATCATCCTCAGCTCCGTCCGAAACAAGTACAACATCGGAATATATCCTCGGGTAAGCCATCAATATATCGAGCTGCCTGCCGATTTTCTCATCGGACTTACGGCCAACTTCATCGTCGCCT
>JAJZOM010000214.1 GCA_021811505.1 Thermoplasmata archaeon
CGATCTCCGTCTGTGCCTTGTTGATCTGATTCCTTCCTGACAGTAACATCAGAAAGATGGATTCCGGTTTTCTGGCTTTCCCTGTGTTTCTGAAGAGCTTCATAGCCCTATCATAACAGATGAATACCTGTTCGAGGGATCGAATCTTCGATGCATCCAGTATAGAAAAAAAATCTCCGGTAGCATCCTTCAGGAATGATGTGATTTCCTCCAGATGACCGGCTTCCAGAATATTTGCAAAACGGATCTCAGGCTGCATTTGTTCCAGGTCTGCCCTGTTTACCGCCGAATAACTTGGGATTGAAGAAATCCGTGACTCTCGATAGGAATTTTTGTTTCTCTGGGCTTGCGGTAAGTGCGTTTTCCCATACCTCACTTATATTGGTTACAGGTACTATTTCGATTTTATCCTTGTGAGCCTGGTCAAGAACTATGTCTCCAAAGTTGGCATTCGGCACTATTACTTTCTTCATACCTGCCCCGATAGCTGCCTCCACCTTTGCAGTTACCCCTCCAACAGGAAGTACAGCACCTCTAACGCTCAGAGAACCCGTCATGGCGACTGTCTGATCGATTGGTATATTCTCTATGGCAGATATAACTGCGGTAGCAATCGATACACTGGCAGAATCTCCCTCTACTCCTTCATATGTCCCAATGAACTGTATGTGTATATCCAGATCGGAAATGTCTTTGCCACTGAGCTTCTTGAAAACGGCAGAAACGTTTTGAACCGCTTCCTTGGCTATTTCTCCTAGTTTCCCCGTTGCCACAACGACTCCGTTGCCTTTGTGCTGAGCCGGTGTAACTTCAGCGACTATTGGCATGACTATACCAGTATAATCCGCCATCCCTGAATTTGGACCAACCACGGCGAGACCGTTGACCATTCCCACAGACGACCCCTCGCTCCTGAATGTCTGATATGATTTTCGGATTTCTATCGATCTATCTGCAACCTGCTGCTCGAGAGGTTTGCTTAGGGCTTTTGCTGCCATTACATGTTCAGAAGTTACTATTTCGGCTTTCGTGCTTATCGCAATATCTCCGGCGACCCTTATGAGTCCCCCTAGCTCCCTCAGCCTTAGGGTTAATTTGCCTTTCCTGCCCGATCGTTTTTGTGCCTCTTTCATGATCTCAGTGATTGCGCTGATATCAAAATGTGGGATTTTTTTATCTTTTATGATCTCCTGGGCAATGAACTGAACCAATTTCTGACGGTTTTCTTCATTGTCTTCCATTGCATCGTTTACGTATACCTCGTAACCGTAACCCCTTATTCTTGATCTGAGTGCAGGGTGTATTCCCTGTACAGCATCCAAGTTACCAGCTGCAACGAGCACGAAATCACAAGGGACCGGTTCTGTCTGAACCATTGCTCCGGCACTTCTCTCGCTTTGGCCTGATATGGAGAATTTCTTTTCCTGCATAGCTGTCAAAAGAGACTGCTGGCTTTCGATCCTGAGGAGATTCATCTCGTCCACGAACAGTACTCCTCTGTGCGCCTTGTGTATATTGCCTGCTTCCACTCTGTCATGAGAGGGAGTTTCAAGACCGCCTGACTGGAAAGGATCGTGTCTCACGTCGCCAAGAAGGGCGCCAGAATGTGCCCCTGTCGAATCAATAAACGGTGGTTTATCATTAGGTGTGTGAGAAACGAGTAATTTAGGAACAAGAGCGCGTTCCATTCTCATGCCAGGATTGACTGCCATAGCCATGTATATAAAAACTGCAGTGATTATTGCAAAAAACGCAATTGTGTAGTTGCGAAGGGCTACTGATGCTATTATCCCCATAAATACCACCGAGAGTATTATGAACATAATTCCCCTGGATCTGTCTTTCTTTTCCCTTTCAGCTTTAATCTGATACTGCCTGACGATTTCTTTTCCCTTCCCTGCAGGGAGCGTCTTGACCTTAGGTCTGTTGGAATCTTCAGGATTAGGGAAAACAAGGATATCTTCCAGTTCATCCTTTGGAAGAAAATCGACCATAGACTGCGCAAGCATTGATTTACCAGTTCCAGGTTCACCGATTAGCAGAACATGCCTCTTCTGAAGAGCGGCTTTTTTAACGACCTCTCTCGCTCCCTCCTGTCCGATGACCTGATCATAAAGTATCCTGGGTACCTGAACATCTTTGGTAGAGTTTACGTTCAGCTTCTTAACCCATTCATCAATAGTCTCTTCCGTATTTTCCACCATCACTCTATCTAAATTAGATAATTAAGTCTTTCTTCTGAAATATAGCCAACGACCACTCCTGACGAAAAGAGCTTGTAACTTACCCTATGATACAATATGGTGGTTCAGAGTAGCCAAGTTTCATAGATTAAGAAGATCGTGATCGTCTCTGCCACCATATAATTACATTGAATGTATCTGTAGAAAAAACATACCTTCAGCATATGTGAAATTTGTTCCCCAATACTTCCGCAAGATTGCGTATTGGGTTTCTTAGTGGGATGAGGGGAATATTAAGTTTAACCTATCTCGACAGCGAAAACCTTCTTGTGGTTAAACATTGTCTTTAATGCCTTTACATCTTCAACGAAATCATTGTTGACTTTGTAGTACTTGAATCCGCTTTTGCTCTGATCCATGGCAACGAGACCAAGCCCCATCAATGATTCCTCTCCTGTATACCTCACTCCAAGACCTTCCAGGCACCCCTTGACATTTGACGGATCAGATTTTACCGCCCGTGAAATTTCAGAAAGGTAGGATCTGTAGGGATAGATTGAAAGCAAATAGAAGAGAACCTTGCGTCTAAGTTCGCTTCTGTTTAGTGATCTAATGATGTTTCCATCTGCCACCAATTCCATAACGTTTAATCAGTTTAGATATATTTAAATCTTTTCTGGAAACTCTTTACATGAGCCAATATCTACACAGTGCAGAACATATTTACCTACATAGGATGTCAGACATGTGCTGACATTCCGCATTTGTCCTATTTTCATTTTACACATCTTATAAAACACTAGATAATCGGTATGATGAAACGAAAGACTGCGATCGATGCGGCAATGCTTGAAGGAATCGT
>JAJZOM010000286.1 GCA_021811505.1 Thermoplasmata archaeon
AAGCCCTCGATAAATGGCAGGCAAACGGCTGCATGGGTACCATAGTTCTCCCTACTGCTGCGGGCAAAACCCACATCGGTCTTGACGCAATCAGGAGAGTGAATACATCCGCCCTGGTTATAGCTCCCACCATTGAGCTTATCCAGCAATGGCGGGAACGCCTCCAGAAGGTTTTCAATTTTGAGATAGGGCAGATAGGAGGTGGCGAACGTGATATAAAACCAATATCGGTATCGACTTATGACTCGGCCTACCTCATGGCAGAATCCCTTGGAAACAGGTTCAAGCTCCTCATCTTCGATGAGGTGCACCACCTTGCATCCGCACAGTACATTCAGATAGCAAAGATGTATGCATCTCCGTACCGCCTGGGATTAACTGCCACCTATGAGCGCAGCGACATGCTTCACGAAACTCTCGGAGAATTCTTGGGCGAAAAAGTATTTGAAATGGGTTACGAGGAACTCAGTGAGTATCTTGCAAGCTTCCAGATTGTTCGCATTCCTGTAGAACTAACTCCTGAAGAGGAGGAGGAATATTCAAGGAACAGGGAGATATTCACACAGTACCTAAGGCGTGAACGAATAAGATTCAAGGGACCCTGGGATTTTGAGAAATTCATAATGAAATCATGGAACCCTGAAGGAAGGGAGGCGTTGCTGGCATGGCGCAGATCACGGGAAATTGCTTTCAACGCCAGGGTCAAAACCGACACAATGAGATACATCTTCAGCCGGCACAGGGGCGAAAAGACGATAATCTTCACGGAGGATACGGATAGTGCCTATCTCATATCAAGGGAATTCCTGATACCTGCCCTCACCTACCTCACACCGGGAAAGGAACGGAAAGAATACCTGTCAATGTTCAGGGACGGAAGAGTAACAGCACTTGTAACCTCAAGGGTGCTCGATGAAGGAGTCGATGTTCCTGACGCAATGGTAGGGGTTGTTCTCAGCGGCTCTGGAAGTTCAAGGCAGTACAGGCAGAGGCTTGGAAGGATACTTAGGCCCGGAGAAGGCAAAAAGGCGGTGCTTTACGAGGTAGTTGCCAAGAGCACTTCGGAATATGGTACTTCATCAAGGAGGAGAAAAGGTGTTCCCAACAGAACTGATGATGGTAAGGAAAACTAAGAAAGGTGACGTGAAACCGGTTTTTCTCTCCGAGGATTCTTCTGACCTGTGCAAAAGTGTTACCAATTTCATGAAGTCGGCGATTGGCACCAATATGCACTCCATAGATCATGGAAGGAAGGAGATGGAACTCAAATCGGGAAGCCATAAGATAATAAGATCACTTTTCCTCATTATGGAGCGGTTATCCAGATTCGAACCCCCTTCGCCGCTGGAAGCAGACAAAGTAAGGATGGAAATATTCAGCAGATCACCTTATCCCGTAATCACCACAAAGGAGAGGAATCAAACCCTCACAGCGGTTGCCGGAATTTTCGGTGTTTCTCCAGATGAAATCAGCAATGCGTTTTACGCGGACAAGGACAGTGAACAGGTGCTGAAGGAAGTCCCGGATAAATCTCCTGAGGAACTCGCAAAAATATTCAATCTTGAACAGATAGAAACCCTGATCATGCACAGCACCTCCGTTATCGTCAATGATTGCTCCAACTGGTATCTCCTCATCCGGAGAATCAAGTCCCTGGGTCTCCTGTTCACCATGTCTGCGGAGAAAACTGAACTTAAGTCCATAACGGTATCGGGACCTGCCTCCGTCCTGGAAAAGACAGAAAGATACGGTATAAGGCTATCTCAGATGTTCAGGTACCTGTACAGAATGGATCAGTGGTCCCTGGAAGCTATCGTGCAGTTGCGAAAAACCGGTTCAAAGACGAAGCATGAATATACTCTCAAGCTCGGTGATGACATTTCGGAATACCTTCCCGGAAACACGGTGAAGACAGAGAAGCCGGAATTGAAGTATAATGTCATCTGGGATCCTGAACCGCTTGAACTGAAAGATGGAATGATGGTCCCATATTGTGCCATTGACATTGACAGAAAAAAAGTATTCGTCAATCTGTCCATAAAAGAATACCTGGACAGGGATCGCGCCATTAAGTCAGAACTTTTGGGCAGGGGAATCACTCTGGAGAACGTATACATTACCTACGGCACTGACAGGAAAATTCCCGGAGAAACATGTTTTAGGGAACAGGTTGACTGGGAAGATCTTGAAATGTTGCTTGAGAAACGGTACGGGCATGCGTTTGCTTCAGGAAAAACAGTTACCCCGTCGAAAGAGATGTCAATGACTGAGTTCGATACCCTGAAGAAGACTGTTGATAATGCCTTCCCGGATTCAGACCGGGTCGTGGAAGCAATACAATCTTCTGGCTTCCCGCTTGATGAAACTCTCTACAAGCTAGGATATAAAATCATGTGGGATGGACTTGACATGAAAATTATACGGAATGCGAACGTCTTTCCCGCTGATACTGAATCTCCCAAAAAGAGACCAAATGCTTTGGATTCTTGAGAACACACGAACTGGTGGAATGAACTTTGGTTTAAGTGGTGAATGGCACTGAAAAGCCAGGCTTTTTCCACGTCTCTAGGCATTAACTTAACGAATATCGCTCACCTTGCCTGGAAGTACATGTGACTGGACACAATGAGGCCTACTCCCCTCCCGATATCTTATGTGAGACAGCACTAATTCAAGCGGATCAGATCTTTTTCTTCCTCCTGAGTTGAAGGTAAGCTATACCAATTACTGCAAGTATCAGGGCAGCAGATACACCCTCAAGAAAATGATCCTGAAAATAAAGCGGTGTATACCCGAAGTTGCTGCTGACATATACCTGCGATGAGAACTGTGAAAGGTTTACGTCACTGGATCCTGTTCTGTTGTATGGCAAAGAATTGTACGGGATTTGAGGAACGAGGGGAAAAACAGAGGATAGGTTGGGTGCTGAGTTGATATCCAGGGGAGAAAAATACATTGAAGTTGGAAGGAATCTATTTACCTGATCCGGAAAAGTGATCGGAGGTCTGGTTACATTTCCTGAACTGTAGGTATGGTTAAAGTTGAACAGGTCCAGTGGAAGATTTGCTTTTGAAACAAAATAGTTGAGTGCAGGAAGATTCCAGTTATAATCTATGAAAGCAAGAATTGACCCATGATTCATAACAGTGTTTGAAACGTAACCTTCCTTGGCATAGGGGGAGATTAGGATAAATGGAACCCTGAAACCAAGCTGGTGCCCGCCTGTAACAGGGGGGGCAACCTGATCATAGTACCCTCCGCCCTCGTCATATGTGACAATGAGTGCTGAGTTATTCCAGTATCTGCTTTTCATCAACTGTTCTGTAATATAAAGCATCATTAGTTGACCAGGCAGAACACTGTCAGGAGGATGTTGGCTATACCCGTATGCGCCTCCAGAAACCATCGACACGAATGAAACATCGGGTAGCGTCCCGTTTTGAAGAGAGTTTGTAAATGAGCTCCATGGAGCGATGTTACCGGAGAATTTGTTGATTCCGGATATAAAATCAAGCGGATAATTTCCGAGAGATGGATTCCTGAAATAATAATTCCACGAGACGTTGTGGCTGCTCATTTCAGAGAATATGGTCTGAGAAACCGGTAGATATGACGTTGGAAAGATTTGGTCCTGTTTAACCTGTGAGTATCCGGCAAGGCTGTATAACCTGTTAGGAAGTGTTTCACTAAGTGTGCTGCTGAAGTACATGTCAGCGAGACTGAACTGTTGAGCAAGATCCCACTCAATTGCCATCTGGTTGACAGTAAAGTAGTACATGGATGATGGTCCAGAGCCATTGAGGAAGTTGTTCATTTTTCCGTTGTTCCAGTCCACATGGTAATTAGAGTAACCTTCAGTAGGGTTAGACGTCTGAAAAGAACCGTTCTGGACTGCAGTAAGATTTTGGTTAACTGGGTGTGATAACAGGTTTATTGGAACAATTATTTGTCCTGTTGTGTTATTCGCTGGATTATTGGGATAAACTCCAAAAAGGTTGTCGAAACTATGATTCTCCATCATAAGAATAATTAAGTGTTTTATGGGAGTTTTTGTGGTATCCGTATTTGAAGCTGTGTTCTCACTCACCATGGGCAAAATCATCAAGGCAAGAACAAATACGGAAATGAGCTTGATGGAAATCAATGCTTGACTATATTGTAATATGAAAATATTAGCATTTCGCCAGCCAAAGAAGAAGTTCCTGTTGTCACCGGGATTCCACTTCACCGATAACAGCAACGCCGTGATATCTGATACAATGACGATCACAAGAAGAGATACTCTTGTTCAGGACACAGACAACTGACATACTCCCACAGCTGAACAGTAGATCAAAATTATAAATTGTCTGACAATGGTAGGACATGAACCTACCAAGCGTTATTAATAGGGGCATGTCCCACCGGATGAAGAGTGCAGGAGCCTGCATAAATTTTGTGAACGCTGTTGGCAACTCTCTCCAGTTCGGCAAGTCCAGAGGGGAAGACCTTGCCCTCAGAACCGTTCTTCTCGCATCCATGAATAACAGTTATGTTGAGGGATCCGCCATGCTTACAGGAATCAGCGGACAGACGGTGAGAAATCACATCAGGGATAAAAACCCCGATGGATTGCTGCAGATCAATCAGGATCTCATCGGGGCCATGAAGGAGAAGGGATTGTTCGGGAAACCCCTGATTGTTGCATTCGACTGGCATGACGAGATGTATTATGGCGATCATAACGCAGAGGGAGTTATAGGGACTAAGAACAGCAGGGGATCAAACTACGCGTATGAATATGCAACCGCATCCGTCGTAATGAAGGGGATAAGGTTTGTCATAGCAGTGATCCCTGTGAAGAACAGAGGCCTTCTGAGAATGGTTTCCGGGCTTCTGAACGTTATCGAATCCAATGGAATAAGGATCGAGATACTCCTCCTCGACGGAGGATTCTATTCAGCAGAACTGATAAGATACCTGAATTCGTCCGGCATAAGGTTCATTATCCATGCGCCACAGCTGCGTAAGCAGTGCGACGGGAAGGAGATTGATCGGATATATACGACAAAGGGGCACAGGAGGAGAAAGGATCAGCAGGCATCATTCCGAATCGTCTCAATATACGGAAGGGGCAAGAAGGGGGTGATATTGTATATATTCGCGACCAATGCCGATACTCCACCGCTCAGGGTGCTGAAATTCTTCAAGAAGAGGTGGGGGATAGAGACCGGCTACAGGATGATCAGGAAATTCCTTGCAAGGACAACAACGAAAATATGGCGGATAAGGCTCATGTATTTCTATCTCGCAGTGCTGCTGTACAACCTGTGGGTGCTACTGAACATGGTATCTGATGTTCAGATAATTGCAGACAACGTCCGTGTGTTTGTTGCATCCATACTCATCAGGAACAATCCGTTTGTCACCAATCCCGTTCCGTTGAATGGCTGTTCAGGAGGTGATTTTTGATCTACTGTGAAGCTTGTGGGGTTCTCACTTTTGCTTCGCTTTCGCCTTCATTCCTCACGGTATGGACGGTTTCGCGAGAACCTATTACCGAGTCTTGAGATCGCTGCCGATTTCAATGGTGCCTCTTTAGGGGTATCAGTGCTCCCTTTGCACGCATCCCTGTCTACGTGCAATCGGGATACGTCTTTATCTGCGCCATGTTCGATCGGAACACAGAGATGTTCCCAACCTCTTGCAGAGGATTTCATAGAAACAATCTCCACCATGCCATTTTTCAGGACTTATCCGATGGATTTACTTCTTAGTCTTCATTCAAAAAACAATATAACCATTTTGCATTCATCGCACGACTTAAGTAGCGGGCTTTCTGCTTAAATGATCGTAATGTAGCGGAACGGTATCATTAGTCAAAGCTGTCCAACTAAACAGGTTCTATGCCGGTAAGTGTGAGATTCCATTCCGGAAATTTTTGATTTGCAGCCTTGATGCGTTCCATTAATTCAGAGTTAAACATATTCGGGCTTACATTTTGTATTTCAAATCTTCCGTCAAGTAGCGCCTGTGTGCGATTCAGGGCTGGCATAATAATATTCCCGGACAGCTTGCCGATCTCGGACAGTAGTGGGTTCTCGGTCTCCGTTTCATATATTCCATTCTTGCCGGAAATCTCAACAACGCCTGAAGGGATCACTTCAAGTGCTTCGTCGAGGTAAAAAATACTCTTTATCTTCCCGTCTGTTCTCAGATATTTTGTTTCTCTAGTCCATGCGCGCGTACCGATTGGATTCCTATCTAGAGATAATTCCGGAGAAGGAGGGGTAGAAGTCAGAGTAACTACGTTGAGCGGAATCTTTCCAGCGAAATAATCCATGGCATCGCGATAGGATTCGTTCTTTCCGAGATATTTGACAGACATCCCTTCAGGAGCTTCTTCAGACATTAACAACCGTGATATCTTCTTAATCATGGCAGAATGAAATCTGAAGTGAAAATAATGACAGCATCCTTCGACAAAGTGTGCGTCGATGATCACGGATGGAAGTTCGAGTAGTTTCCTGCCGAAGAATTCGTATTGGGTGTATACCTTATCGCTTGCGAATATAGTCTGTTTCCCGTTCATTTCACGTGCTTCCGACTTTCTCAGGAAAATATCGGCATCCCTATTCGTGATGTTTTCCCGATCAAAGAAATATAGGGAACCTATAGAATTGGGAGAAATTACAAGCGACGCGGGAATAAAGAGGCTGTGTTCTTCGGAGAACTTCTCAATTGGTGTCCCGGTCTGTATGGAAATAACGAGTTTCATGTCCAGCCTGTTTCGGATATCCCGGTAAAGCATATTCTGATAAGATTGTGGGCAGATATATGTAATTAATGCCATATCGCTTGCACATTCTGTTTCGCAGTGTATCCATGAATCCAATATGTTTTCCGGAATATCCTGTGTTTACAGGAGAAACCGTTTTTAAGATATTTTCCGGTCTAATGCAGTTCTAGAGGATTAATTAAGTATCACAAATCATTCTCTGCATATATGGTAGACACGATGAATCTGGAAGATGCAATCAAAAAAGCGCCTTACAACTGGGATAAATGGGGGGAAAATGATGAAATAGGAACACTGAACTACCTTACGAAAGATGTTATACTTAAAGCTAAAAATGCAATCAGAACAGGCAAAATATTCACGCTGGGACTCATGATCGGCAGTGACAAGGGAGATCTTGTCTCACCCGGGAGGATAACAACTATACATCTCTCAACCCAGGATGAGGGCACATACAATGTCGGCAAGAAAAGCCCACTTATTGGTGGATTGAAATTTGCTGACGACATGGTCGTGATGTATCTTCAGGGAAGCACTCATGTGGATGCGCTCGGTCATGCCTGGTATGGGGATAAATTATACAACGGTTATGATGCCAAAACTACAATTGGAGGGCTTTCAAAAGGAAGCATTGCTTCTTTAGCCAGTAAGTCGATCAGCGGCAGAGCCGTACTGCTGGACGTGGCAGCTTATAAAAAGAAGGAATTTCTGGAGCCGGGGACGCAGATCACCCTCCAGGATCTTCTGGAAACTGCCCGATTCGAGAAGATTGAAATTGAGAAGAGAGATATCATTCTGATTAGAACTGGTTCGTTAAAGAGATATTACCAGGTGGGTTCATCTGAATATTTCAAGGTTTTCAATGAACCGGGGATTACATACAGTTACGAGATCGTCAAGTGGTTCAATGATATGGAGATTGTTTCATACGGGGCAGATACCCTCGGATCGGAACAAACCATCTCGTCGGCAACGGGAACAAGATCACCTTTACATATATTCCTGCTCAGAAACCTAGGTATACCAATACAGGAACTTCTATGGCTGGAGGAACTTGCTGAAGATTGTTCGCAGGATGGGCAGTATGACTTCTTTTATGTGTGCACACCATTGAAATTCCTGGGTGGCACAGGTTCTCCTGTGAACCCAGTGGTCATTAAATAAACTATCTCAGGTCCCTTTCAATTTTTGTTTTCTGTTGGCATTGAAAAACAACCCGGTCTTTCACCAGTCTCTCAATATGATCCTCAGAATAACCGATCTCTCTGAGAATTCCATCTGTATTCAGTCCCAGAGACGGAACAAAATCCTCGGTGAATCTGGTTTCGGGAGTAGCAGGAACTTTCAATTCATAATCGTCGAATATTGCTTTCACCATCTTTTCAGATAGATGTTCATCATTGACTAACGACCATGGCTCATTCAGTGTGGCCTGGCTGATATTATGCTTTTCCAGAATCTTTACAAGTTCCCCATAGTCAAGTCGACAGATACTACTACGGATCAGTGGTATAAGCTGGTCTCTCATGGAGTACCTGGACTGGTTCGTTTCATATACTTCGTCATTGCACACGCCCAGTTCCAATTCTTCACACAGGCTCTTCCACTGTTTATCGCTCGTAACTGCAACGAACACCTCTTTTTTATCAAGGGTCGTAAAAAAGTCATAGATGCTCCAGGCAAACCCCTGCTCATTAAAAGGCTTAAGCGGTGTTCCTAAGAGCTGGTATGTGGCAATATGCTGTCCCATCAAAAAGGCAGCTGTTTCGAACATACCAACTCTGATTATCCTGTCAGTTTCACCTTTATTTTCTTCAATAAGCGCATACAGTGCCCTAATGACGCCGAACATGGCAACGTTCATGTCTATTATAGAACTGCCAAAGCGCATTGGTCTGCCTGTGAGCCCATTCATAAAGGCTACGCCGCTCTGCACTTCAATGGGGAAATCAAGGGATTTTTTCTTTTCATATTTTCCCGGTCCATAGCCCTTTATTGAAAGAATCACCAAATCGTGCTTGACGCTATGAATTTTCTCGTAGGTAACTCCTAGGGAATCCAGATAACCTGGAGACAGGTTGTCTATCAATATATCCGATTTCATCAGGATCCTAAACAAAATTTCTTTCCCGTCCTCCTTCCTGATGTCAAGTGCAATGCTTTCTTTTCCCCTATTGAAATAAGGGAAAACACCCACACTTGTATCTGGAAGTCTCCTTCCTTTTTCCCCGTCGAGCGGCTCCACTTTAATAACTCGGAATCCCAGATCATGGAATATCAATCCTGCTGCAGGGCCAGCCACGATGTGTCCAAGTTCAACTACTGTTTTCATTTATTTCGCTCCACATTGCTAAGATTTCTCCAGTACTGATGGATCTGCCTTCGTCCGCTGATTTGTCCTTGATCAGGTTTACAAGCTGACGAAGCCTGTGATCTTCGATTGAGATACCGTTTTGCTCAAGTATTGTTCTTATCATCGAAGAACCCGTGTAAACATTCACAGAGAATTCTGAACCCCTGAAAATGTCAGAAAACGATGCATGCGTCCCGGCAGTATGGATATTCGAATTCCCCCCGTAATTCGGGATATTGTTTCTGAAGAAATTGGGTCCTGCTTTAGCATCTATAAGGTCTGCAAGATATTTGTACGCCTCACGCATTTCTCCCCGATCAAGTACAGGGTTTTTCTCCGTATCCGCCAGCATGTACTCAAGAGAAGCCATATCAGCGATTCCGTTCCGCTCTCCGATGCCGAATATCGAAACATCTACAGAAGCTGCTCCTTCACAGACAGACTGGTAACTATTCGTCAGAGCAAGCCCGCGATCATTGTGAAAATGCACCGATATGTTGCTTTCCAGCACCTTTTTTGCCAACCTGATAACCTCTCCTGTTTTCTTTGGCGTGGAAAAACCGGTCGTATCGGCAATAACCACGGAATCCAGAACAAAGTGATTGAGGAACAACAATGTCTTTTTCAGGGTTTCGTCAGGTAAATCGAATGCCCGCGGGATAGAGATTCTGAGCCTTTTATCAATGTTTGATGCATATTTCAGGGTAACGTTGATTTCTTCATCTAAGTGAAGATCAAACGGAAGGTGCAGGTATATATCTGCTCCACTTTCTTCAATTATTTTCACATCCGTCAGGGTGGATCTGCCAAGCGCATAAACTGTATCGAAGTGTTTTTGAGACACAAGCCATTCAGCGAATTCAAGTTCAGACCTGTGTGAGGAAGGATATGAGACAACGACTTGCCTTATTCCTGTTTTTTTTATATGAACCGCTAATTTTTTTCTTTCCTCGAGACTAAATGTAATGCCGGGCGCCTGCATACCCTCACGCAAAGTGTCGTCAACTAACTCGGTCCTTTCTATTTTACCATCCTCCCACTTCTGTTTGACAATCTTTCTTTGACATCTTTTGATACATGGGTGGTGTACTCTTCCTGGGGAAACTTTCCATTCCTCACTTCCTCCGCATATTCCGTTATTCCCGCTGTCATCTCATGCAGCAGATTCCTGTACCTTTTTGCAAAACGTGGAGAAAACCGATCATATAACCCAAGCATATCGTGTGTTACCAGAACCTGCCCGTCACATTGCAAGCCGGAACCGATTCCGATTGTTGGTATTTTTAGGGAGGATGTCACGTAATCTGCAGTTTCAGATGCAACGTTCTCAAGAACCAGCAAGAATATGCCGGCGTCCTGTAATTCCAAGGCATCGTGAATCAGCCCCTCAATTTCAGTCTCCTTCTTGCCGACCGAACCGTATCCCCTCCAGAAAGGTGTGGTTTGAGGCATCAATCCGAGATGACCAGCAACAGGTATGCCCGCACTGGTGATTTTCTGGACAGTTTTTTTGAAGTGGTTTCCCCCTTCCAGCTTAACTGCATCCGCCCCACCTTCGTTAATAAGTCTTCCAGCATTGACAAGAGCTTTTTCTTCAGAAACCTGATATGAGAGAAATGGCATGTCACAGATTGTGAAAGTATTACAAGCGGACCGTGACACTGCTTTGCACATGAACAGCATGTCTTCTACAGTAACTCCCCTTGTACTGTCCAGTCCCATCACCACCATTCCTCCTGAGTCACCGACAAGTATGAGGTCTGAACCGGCAACTTCTGCTGCAACAGCGGTGGAATGATCGTAGGCAGTAACCATTACAAGCTTTTTTCCGCCTTTTCTCAGGCTGATGTCTCTTACGTTAATTTTTCCAGTTTTTTTTGTTTCGTCTGACATGATAAGTCACTTTTCGTAAAAAGGGTGAGTGGGATTTTAAATCGCTGACAGGTCTTTTCCTGCAGTTTCATGCGCAAAGTACATCGCCACTCCAACAAGGACGGACCCAATAATGATGACCACTGCCGCGGAAAACCATATATTAGTTGCTTTATCGATTGACTCGAAGAAATTGTTGTGGAGAAATTCCGCATATATCCCGAACCATGCACCGAAGAAAACACCAGATGAAAATCCAAATCCCACTCCAGAGGATCTGCTGGATGTTGGGAATGATTCGGACAGAAATGCGAGGGTGATCCCTGTTGGCATCATTATGATAAAGCCTATCAGTATTGCCATTAGCAATGCCATCATAAAATTCCCTGCTGCTGCAGAAGACATGAGCCCATAAAACAATGGAATCGGAAGTGCTACTCCAAATATGGTCCAGTAAAGAGAGGATTTCCTTCTTCCAAATTTCTGAGTCAAGGTTCCAAATGTGACTATGCCGGCGAATGCAAAGAAAGACGATATCGTGTATATGGTCACTGCAGTTCTGATGTTACTCCCGGCCCAAACTGATGGAGCATGTTCCAGCACAACTGTGACATATGCGAGAAACCCGTATCCGGTGAGAAAGAGTCCAGTCATCCAGACCATTGCCACCAAGAAATTCCTTCTCATTCTGGGTTCCCTGAAAATGTCGATAAATGGATGTTCCCGTATATTTTTTGAGGATTTCAGGGAATTAAAGATTGGTGTGTCGCTTGCTTTCAATCTCAAAATTAGGGCGATTACTGCAGGGATGATAGTTGTCAGAAATAGGTACCTCCAGGCATAGCTTTCGAGACCGGAGATGCCAAAAGCACCCAGGAATAATCCTTCCACTGAAGCGGCGGCTGCAGCTCCAAATGGAAAACCCCCTTGAATCACACCACTGATGGTTCCTCTCCACTTACTGGGAGTCCACTCCATGGCAAATGGATGTCCAGCAGCATATTCCCCTCCTGCAAATGTTCCTACCGATATCCTTAGCAGGGCGAACAGAGTGAAAGACATTACGCCTGCTGTGGCATAATTTGGTAACGCCGCCGTTAAACCGCTTGAACCTGCTAGTCCAAGTATGGTGATTATCAATATATTCTTTCTTCCCAATTTATCTCCCAGATTTCCAAAAATCGCTGAACCTAGAGGTCTGAAAATGATGGTTAACGCATAAACCAGTAAAATTTCAAATGTGCCTAGAAGCGGGTTGATACTGGCAGGGAAAAAAATACCTGCTAAAACTGGGGCTATTGATAGAATTAAAGTTAAGTCATACGCATCCAGAAAAAATCCAAAAAATTGAGATACCACTGCTATACCTGATTTTTTACTGAATCCTGTCGATTCCTGAACTGTAGTGTTTTTCGATGTGACACTTCCTGTCATCTGTATTCCATGTACGCTGTATATTTAACCTAAGAAGTTAACAGATTAACTTTGTAGAGGAATCCCGACTATATTATTCCGGAATTTATCTAAAAATATGTCTGATGACAGTCGTTTTTCGACAAAGGTCAATGATCATTGGCACAATGCGAGAGACCAAAATGCAGAGAGGTAAGAATGCCAGTATGGGTCATCTACTCCCAGCTAACGCAGGGAGCTTGTTGCTGTCTGGGTGACGCAACGATTGGCTGGTTGACATCAGCCTGAAATACTCAGATATACCAAGTATTCCGATGTTTCTTGAGGCGTTGAGATCAGCATGGAGTTCGAAGTTGCAGCGAAGGCAGTGGAATATCGATCCTTTCCTGTTGTTCCTGTCCGTGTATCTGCACTTCGAGCATTTCTGGGATGTATACTTCGGGTTTACATAGATTATCATTTTGCCCATTTCCACTGCCTT
Source organism: Thermoplasmata archaeon (assembly GCA_021811505.1). The sequence goes on from JAJZOM010000286.1 coordinate 12,898, forward strand.
GTACTCTACGAACAGTTCTAACTGGTATGGAGACCATGAACCAAGCATGGTATTGAATCTCTTCCCGTTGTTCTTTCTTCTCATCCCTGCCGATTCCAGATATTCAAGGGCAATTACATTGTACGGAAGATTCACGATCTGTCTTGATATGACATGATTTGTGTTCTGCACGAACCGTCTCTCTCGTCCGCTCAGTTCCCTCAGTCTGCGATGAGCTGAACGAGTGCCTGCGTGCTGTAATTTTGACCTGTTGTATCTATATCTTCCCTTAACGCTTCTCAGCTGCCCTGAATTGAAGAACATGTTGTTTGATAACACTGCTATGTTCTTCACGCCCCTGTCTATTCCTATTGCTTTTGCCTCTTCATTTACCTCTTTTTCCACCTCTTCGTCCGGGAGTTCCACCTGGATCATCACAGACATCTTTCCATGTTTTGCATCGATGAATACCTGCGCATTGGTGTATTCCCCCCTGTATTTATCGATGAGGGGTGATTTTGCAACGGGAAACACAAGCCTTCCGGCCACGGTTGTTAAAGATATCGTAAAAGAATCGGGATAGAACCTGAATGTCCTCCTGTCGTATCTTATTGTGAGTGATTTCCTTTTAATTTCTTTCTGAAGTTTTGTCTGTTTCAATGCCTCGGATGCCGTATCCCTTGCAGTCTGTACCAGCGCAGATGGAAGGGTTGGTATGTCTTTCCTGATATTCCTGTAGGTTGCCCTGTCCAGCCTGTTCTTGTTGAATGTGTGTTCCGAAAAGCCATAGTCCAGGACTGCCTGGCATGCTTCCCTGAATCTCTTCCCCGTTTCAAGGAGTGATTGATCGTAGGGAAGCTTCAGTTTAACGGTCCTGAACATTGTTTAAACGATTATATCTGGATATATTACGGTTCGCTTTCATCCCCTTGCCGGGTCAAGGGGTCTTCCCGCTCACATAGGATAAACATCTGAAGCAGTATGACCCGCCTAATCGTACGGTGTAGCGCGTTGATCTGGCATGTTGTATACAAAGGGATTAAAAAGAATGCCCGTTCATTATCCTCTAAAGGCCAAAGATCACTTTCAGGAGTTTATTTTCCGCATTGCGAATATGGTGTAATATAGCAACCTTTGAGATATGGGCATTGGAAGAAAGCGTCTCAAGATTTGAAACCCGCGGCCATTCAAAGTATCCACAATGGTATGCACGCTTCAGTGTACTCAATTCAGTATCCGACAGGTGTGTAATCAATCCTTGGACAGATTGTTTGTTCATCTGATTATATATCTGAAGTGGGTCAGCTTTGTAGAATTCTGCCACCTCAACCTTATTGTGCCTATGCAGAGTTTGCACAAGGGTTTCAAAATTATCCTTATTGAGGAAAAAGAAGAAGAAGGTTTCTATCCCTCCTCCACTGATTATGGGAAAAACAGGTACAGCACTGGAGGAAATAAGTGAATCGGTAATTCCGTGCCCTTTTTTAACTATAAAGGCTGCGTTAATCTTGTTATTTCCTCTAACTACAAATTGCTTGATATCATGGAATTCTCCAGTGTTAAGTCCTCCTGTTTCCCCTTTCCTCCAGACTGCCACAGAGTAATTAGTGCCATCCTGTAATGGCCATACACTGGTTATCAAGATTTTCTTCTCGACGGTGTCAGCAATGGATGTGACCCCACATTCGCTTTTAATACTAACTTCTCCGTAATACATTATATAGTGTGATACCCATGATCTATTAATTAAAATTTGGTATCCGTTTATCTTACAACCATTATCTAAGTGTTTTTTCCCTCAGGAGGATCTGCGAGTTGCTCCTTTTTGAAACAGGAATCATTCCTTTCCCTTTCAGTATGGATAATAGACATTATGAATCATTACTCACTAATATTTGGCATCTGTTGAACTTAAAATTTATTGTAAATTTCTTACTCTTTCTTTAAAAATTCCGACTTGTCACTGTTTCCCAGATGAACTTCGTCATGAATTGAAGATTCTTATGCGTTTTGATGACGGTGCAAAAATATTAATTCAGGCAGATAATACGCGATAACAATGGAGGAAAGCTTGACCAGTCGTTCCATAGGCATGGATGCCATATTCCAGTACACTGGTTCTGGGGTTCAACTCTTTTCCGGAGCTATTTT
>JAJZOM010000101.1 GCA_021811505.1 Thermoplasmata archaeon
GCCAGAAAAGATCTTGAAGTCGGAATCTGCGGGGAACAGGGAGGAGATCCGGAAACAATCTACTTCTGCCATAAGATCGGACTGGACTACGTTTCCGCTTCGCCGCACCGTATACCCGTAGCAAGGCTGTCTGCAGCAAGAGCTTCATTGCTGCAGAGCAGATAATTTCAAATTTTGCAAAGAATGATATTTGGCTTGACAATTAACTATTTACATGGCTTATGAAGATCTGGAAGATTACCTCTCCACACTGAAGAAATCCAATATGATCAAAGAGGTGGTAACAGAGGTTGATCCCAATCTCGAACTTACCCATATCCTCAGCGAAGAACTCAGGATCGGGAACAAGAGCACGATTCTTTTCACGAATGTAAAAGGATCGGAAATCCCGGCTGCCGGAAACCTTTTTTCCACCTGGGACAGGATGAAAATGATTCTTGGTGACGATCCGGAAGCTGTGGGAAAGCATCTTCTAAGCCTTATCCAGGTTCCCGGCGATACAGAATCCCTTATTTCAAGGGGACTCCAGATGATGAGGGAGCTTGGCGGAATAAAACCGAGGGTGTCATCATCAATCGGATCGGGGCATTCTGTAATCGAGAAGCCTGACCTGACGAGATATCCAATCTGCAAGACTTGGCCCGATGATGGCGGTAAGTTCATCACACTGCCGCTCGTTGTGACCAGTGACCCTGGGACCGGAACACGGAATGTCGGCATGTACAGGATGCAGATGTATGATTCCGAGACCCTGGGCATGCACTGGCAGATCCACAAAGGCGGCGCTGAACATGAGCACGATTATTCTGAAAGGAAAAAGATCATGGATGTTGCTGTGATCCTTGGAACTGACCCGCTGACAATATTCTCGGCAGTGGCACCGCTTCCGAACGGCATTGACGAATTCTCTTTTTCAGGGCTGGTCTCGAAAAAGAGGATGGAACTTGTAAAAGGACAGACCGTTAATCTTGAGTATCCCAAGAATTCCGAGATTGTTCTCGAGGGTTACGTAGAACCCTCCGAAACAAGGATCGAGGGGCCATTTGGTGACCATACCGGCTATTATTCGCTTGAAGAGGAATTTCCAGTTTTTCACATTAAAAGGATAATAGAGAAGAAGAATCCTGTCTATCCGACCACAATTGTGGGAAAATTATGGCATGAGGACGTAATTCTGGGGAAGGCGATAGAGAGAATGTTCCTGCCCATAATACGATTCCAGATTCCAGAAATCGTGGAGATGAACACCTTGGAAGAAGCAGTTTTCCATAACATGGTTGTGGTATCCATAAGGAAGAGGTATCCGGGCCAGGCGAAGAAAGTAATGTTTGCCCTGTGGGGTCTTGGCCAACTTATGTTCTCAAAGATCATAGTGGTTGTTGACAGTGACATTGACGTTCACGACAGGAAACAGGTTATCTGGGCGATGACCACAAGGATTGATCCCCAGAGAGATGTAACCATTATTCCCGGTACGGTAACGGACAGCCTTGACCATGCATCCCAAATGTTCAATTACGGGTCTAAAATGGGTATAGACGCAACGAGGAAAAATGCAGATGAGGGCTACACAAGGAAATGGCCAGAAGTCATGGACGTTCCTGATGAATTGAAAGAAACTGTGAAAAAGAGATGGAGTGAATACGGGCTATGAATCTTAAAGATATCATTGAATACATTAAACTGGAACATACTGTTTTTGATTTGCCGTTCGTTCTCAGTGGGGCAGTTCTTGCATCACAGAATTCCTACGATTACGGGAAACTCGTACTGATACTCCTGGCGACCACGTTCGCAAGAGCCACAGCTATGTCTGTAAACAGGATAGAGGGATTCAAGTATGACGTCAGGAACCCTAGAAAAAGTGGGTGGACACTGGTGTCAGGAAAACTGAGCCTGAAGGGTGCACTTATTCTCACTGCGATCTTTGGAACCATATTCGAGACATCAGCCTTCCTTCTGAACAGCTTTGTCTTCATGCTTTCCCCCATAGTCCTTGTTCTCTTCGTTACAGACCCATTCATGAAAAGGATTACGCCATGGAGGCACCTCTACATGGGACTCACTATTGGAGTGGGTGTGCTTGCAGGATATCTTTCCATAAATCCAGTATTTCCGCACACATGGCCCCTGTACCTCGTATTCCTCGCATCTTCACTCTGGATTGCCGGTTTTGACATGATTTACACTATTCCCGATATTGAGCACGACCGTGCCTCTGGCCTGAGAACGGTAATGACGGATTTTGGAATTAAGACCGGTTTACTGCTGTCAAATGTTGTTCATGCCATTACTTTTGCATTCTTCCTTGTCCTCGCGTTCTACCTCAATTCGATATTCTATGACCTTTCGTTGATACCAATCCTGGCACTGATCATATACCAGCATTACATAGTGAATCCTGAGGATCCGAACAGCATCAGGGTCTCGTTCCAGAATTCAAATACTTTCATAGGTTTCATATTTCTTATCGGTGTGGTTCTTTCAATAAGTTTCCAGACATTTTAGGAAATAGAATCCACCTTTTTCTTCAATTCGGATTTATTCCTGCTCATCCTGACGAATATAGCGAAAGCAATTATGGCCAGCACACCGAAAAGATCCACCGATGACCAGACATAAAGCCCCCGAAAAGCATAAACCGATAGGAAAAAGGATCCAATGGATGGCCCCATGGCCCTTCCGGCAGAATTCACTGTTCCCATGAAGCCGAGATATCTTCCAACCTTATTTTCCGGAGCTATCTTCGACACTATGCTGTTCATCACCGGTGAGACCAGGTTCTCACCTATTGTTATGATCAGCATGTCGAGCATTAGGTCAGGAAGATTCGACGACAGGCTCACGAGGAAGTATCCAAGACTGTAGGCTATGGTACCTGCAATCAGGGACACCATCTCCGGATACCTCTTCATGAAATTGGTTATGGGGTACTGCCCAAGAACCACAACCGTCCCGT
>JAJZOM010000175.1 GCA_021811505.1 Thermoplasmata archaeon
CTTGTGGAACGCAGTATTTCAAGGGCTTCCCTTAAATCCATGTCGGGACTGGCAGCAGGATAATTAGTCTGCATTGCATCATAAACTGATACCTGATCCATTACCGGCTTCTCGTACTCGAGCCGGTGAGCCGGAGAAGCCTCCCTGTTTTTCACCTGAGCCTTGTATATGGAATATTTTGTTCCTGAAACGAAGTAGGAAACTGTGGAAGCAAGCATCAACGGAAGAAACAACCCAAAGCCGCCTGTCATCTCGGTCCCCATTATCAGCACAGAAATTGGTGCCTTGGAAATACCCCCGAAAAATGCTATCATGGTCACTATTGTCAATTCGGCAATATTAACGTACGGAAAGAAGGGATGTATCACTATCCCAATTGCTGCACCCATGAAAGCTCCAGTGACTATACCGGGGGCGAATACTCCGCCTGAGCCTCCGGAACCTATGGTGAGTGATGTTGCAATTATTTTCAGGAAGAAGAGCGCAATGAGAATCCAGAGAGGCAGCAATGCAAGATTATTAAAGAAAATCAGTTGTATCCAGCCATATCCCAGTCCCAGTATCTGAGGAAACTTTATTGCAATTATTCCCACTAACAGTCCCCCCAGTGCAGGTCTGAAATATTTCGGTATGAATCCAAGTTTCATGAAAAGGGACTGGATTCCATAGAATGTCTTTACATAAAGTATACCTCCGAAACCTGCGACTATTCCTACTACAAGGTATATTAAAAGAGCCTGTGGATGACTGAAACCCAGGAATGTCGATGGAGGTATAGTGAAGAGGGGCTGATATGAAAACGCGTAACCGAATATAGCATATCCGGTGACTGAAGCTATTATGGAGGGGATGAGGGCTTCAACTTCAAAATCCTGCCTGTAGAGAATTTCAGTGCTGAGTAAAGCACCGCCGAGAGGTGCCATGAATATGCTGCCTATTCCAGCACCTATGCCTGCAGCCATGGCTATCCTGCGGTCGTGATCAGACATTTTGAACACATCTGCGACGAAAGAACCAAAACCAGCTGCTATCTGTGCTGTAGGCCCTTCCCTGCCAGCACTTCCCCCGGAACCTATTGTAACTGCAGATGCAATCAGCTTTACTACAGGAATCCTTCTCCTGATCTTTCCGTTGTTATAATGGAATGCGTAGATTGCTGCATCAGTGCCATGACCTTCAGCCTCCGGAGCGAATCTGTACACTATAAATCCGGATATCAGCCCCCCGACAACTGTGGATACAGGTATCATAATCCATTTCACATTGCCTGCACTGTATGAAGCGGTCTGCCCGTCAATGCCTGTCACCGGGGGAGAAAAACCTGTGATTCCGGTCAGGATGAATTCGGTCATCAGCTTGATAGCCTCAAATAATGCCAGGCTGCCGACTCCGGCTATCACCCCTATAAACAGTCCCACAATCAGCCACTTGCCCACGCTGCCTTTATTCACCATATTGGTTAATCTGGCGGCAAATCTGTTTCTATATGCAATTTCGGGCAATGACCAGACATGGAGCTATATTATAAATAAATTTTACAGCAAAGTTTTTCATAGCATTTTTCCGGCGAAGAATTTTTTCAGGTCCACAACGGGATCACGGCTGAGTTTCATTTCCGGGATATAGCTTTTGAAGTATGAAGCCCGTCTGTCCAGTATCACGGCGGCTCCAACATCGGATGAACTCCGGATGAGCCGGCCAATTGCCTGCCTCATCTTAACAAGAACAGGAAAAGTTACGGCGTATTCCCAGCCATTCCTGTAAACAGCCTCATAGTAAGCCTGAAGTGATTTCTGCTTGGCATCCGGCCTGGGATACGGTATTCCGACCAAAACCACCAGCTGCAGCTCCTCCCCGGGAAAATTCATTCCTTCTGAGATTCTTCCACCCATCACGGCAAATAGTGGTTTCTTTCCTGATCTGAACTTTGACAGGAGAGCCATAAGATCCTGCTGGCTGGTTCCCTTTGTTTCAGCAAGGTAAGGGATTCTCAATCCGAGTTTGCATATCCTCTCCATGAGGTTATACGATGTGAAAAACACGAGGCTCTTCTTTTCCACCTGCATAAGTATGCTTTCGATAAGATCCCTGAGTTTCGCCGCCTCTGCGTCATTAAACTCTTCAAATTTCGTTGAGATATCATCGAAATAGAGCACTGTCCTATTCTCCTCAGGAAAAATACTTCCCAGCTTCCTGGAAGGCATTTCGTTGAACCCAGTGATATTTTTGTAGATCTGGAAAGGTTCCAATGTTCCTGACATATGAATGGATTTGGAAATCTTGATAGGTTCAAGGATCGCGGTCGGTTCCATGCAGAAAGCCTCAACTTTTCCTGAATTTTCTTTTGAAAGTATAGCCACGTACCTCTGATCCTCGGAATCCTGCCACTTCAGGATTTTATTGGCCAGGCTTAGGACATGCGATCTGGGAACTTTTCCAGCGTCTTCCTTCTTCTGGGAAACGAATTCGCCAAACAGGGCGAAGAGAGAAGAATATGTCCAGAAGCTGTCTATGTTGATCTTCGATCCAATGGAGGAGTATTCTACAAGATCTCCGAACCTAATCCTTGTTTCATCTCTCTCCTCAAGAAAATCTCTCGTCAGGTCCAGGATCCCATTCCGGAGCGTCTCGCAGAAATCTGTTGCCCTGTATCTTTCTGACAGTTCAGCATCCCCGAACTCCTGGGCCTCTTTTTCCGCCATGTTGATATTCTGCATCGTTATGGAATATGATGACATCTCTCTTGCCAGATCCGGAAGATTGTGTGCCTCATCCATCACGATGACCAGATCTTCCCTGCTTACTCCCCATCTCATCAGGAGTCTTTCGGCAACGTCATAGTTAAGGAAAAATGCGTACGGGGCAATTACGATGTCTGCCTTTGCTGCAGCGAATTTCAGGGATTCATAAGGGCAGACCTCATTGTCTATTCCATACTGCATTGAGAATAGTCCC
>JAJZOM010000164.1 GCA_021811505.1 Thermoplasmata archaeon
AGTACATCCCTGACAACATTGTAAGCCTCTCCGGATGTAATTATTCCATGGGTGGACTTTCGATCTCCCTCCATCCTGTTAAGAATCATCATGTAGCTATTGTCCCTGATCTCGTCCATCTTTCTGATGAGAACTTCCTTGAAATGATAGCCGTTGCTAGGCAAAGTGACAAAACTTCTGCCAGGCTTTTCCACAGTGCCTTTTCTTTCACCAGGTATGATAGGGCCGAGTTTAACGTTACCCCTGGTATGGCTAATTCTGGTAGTGGTTCGGAACAGCACGGGCAGCCCTTCTTTTCTGGAAATTTCAAAGGCGGCTATGAGAAAATCCTTTGCTTCCTGCGGATTGGAAGGCTCTATCAACGGCAGATGAGCGATGTCCGCGTAGTGGCGGTTATCCTGCTCGTTCTGGGATGAAAACATGGATGGATCGTCAGCCGTCATAATTACCATCGGGCCTTTAACACCGGTATAGGCTATGCTCATGAGGGAATCTGAAGCAACGTTAAGTCCGACGTGCTTCATGAATACAAAGGAACTCAGGCCTGCTATAGATGATGCGAATGCCGATTCCAGCGCAACCTTTTCGTTGACTGAAAATTCGAAATGTATGCCTGTTTCTCCGGCAAGTTCGTACAGTACGTCTCCCACTTCGCTGGAGGGTGTTCCCGGGTATGTAGTTGCTGTGGATAAACCAGCCTCAATAGCTCCTCTGGCTATCGCTTCATTCCCAAGAAGGAATAGAAACTGGCCCTCAGCACCTTCCAGCAGTCTCCTGTAGGTTGACATAAATATCTCATGATAACATTTACTCATAGTATATCAATTAACGCCCTGATTCCATGAGTGATAGTGTGTATCAGGGCGTAAAATTCAGGGTTTCCAGAGTGTCATTATTATTTACAGTCTCAAATATAATATTCCATCTAGAAAATCTCGACTGGAGTATATCTTGCTGATTCCCGGTTGTTACCTCTGTTATGTCACCGTCAACCTTATTTTCGCATCAACCACAGTAGCTTTTTCGCGATCAACGATGACTGGGTTGAGGTCCATAGTATCGATCTTGCCTAGTCCAAGCACAATGTCACTGATTCTTATGAGCAGGTCTGCCAGAATTTTGCAATCAATCTGCATACCTCTGAAACCTTCACAGAAAGCCCCGGATTTGATATCTGATATCATATCTTCGGCGTCTATTGCATCTATTGGAATTTTTCTGAATGTAACATCTCCATAGAGTTCGGTGTATATCCCACCGGAACCAAGCATGATCATATGCCCGAACACAGGATCAGTTACAACACCAACAATGAATTCCGCCCCTTTCCCCACCATACTTTCTATGAGAAAGTCCGAATACGGGAATTTCAATTTCATGTCTGAAAATTCCTGCCTCAGTTCCTCCATGTCCCTTATGCCGAGTCGTACTCCACCGGCATCGGACTTGTGAAGGATCGTGCTGCTGGAAATCTTAAGCACAAGCGGAAATTTTAAACTCAGTTTAGCAGGAAGGTCCTTAACCAGTATTCCTTCCGGAACTGTTATGCCTTTTGATTTTAGCATACATTTCGCTTCGTATTCTGTGATTATACTGGAATTTCCACTCCCCTTTGAAAAATTATTACTCATGGGACCCCCCTCCTGTTCAGGAAATGACCGTAGTTATACAGCACCTTCATGGCTTTGACGCTCCTGCTGATTGAAGGATAAGCGGGAATCCTTTTTTTCTCCAGTTCCCTGAGTACATCCTTTGCTAACCTGTTTCCTATGACGCCAATCACCATGGGCTTATTTCTTGCATATTTGCTGAGTACGTCCACTATTCCGAGATCGATTTTAGGGGTCTGCGGAAGGGCATACGCAATAATCCCGTCAACATTTCCCGACTTTGAAATCACATCCAGAAGGATCTCATAAGTTTCCACGCTCCCGTCTGCAGTGAGGTCTATCGGATTGGCAACGGATGCAAATGGAAGTACTGCTTTTTTCATTTCAGCAGTCTCAGTATCGTTAAACCTAGTTAGATCCAGGGCCGGGCCGTATTCATTTGAGGTCAGCAGATCAGTGGTAACAACACCGGCGCCCCCTGCAGTGGTTATTATTGCGATTCTTTTTCCTTTCAGGGGCTTCCCATACGCCAGAGCCTTTCCGTAGTCGATGAGTTCAACTTCATCCAAAGCACGCTGCACACCAGCCTGTTTTAGGATTCCATCAATGACCCGGTCGTCAGATGCAAGTGCCCCGGTATGGAAGGATGCTGCTCTTGAAGATGCCTCAGATCTTCCTGTTTTCAGGACTACTACAGGTTTTTTAAGGTTTACCCGTTTCACGGTTTCATAGAATTTGTTTCCGTCGGATACGCTCTCAAGATAGACAGCTATGGACTTTGTGTGAATATCTTCTGAAAAAGCCTGCATCAGGTCACTTTCATCGATGTCTGCCCTGTTGCCAATATTAACGAAACCGGAAATGCCGAGATCGTATTCTGTTATTGAATCCATTGTTAGAAGGCCAAGCGCTCCGCTCTGGGATATGAACGCGATATCTCCTCGGCCCGGATAATATATCCTTTCCTTTGGAGTAAGAGCTGTATTCAGATTTGAATAAGGAAAAAGCACGCCAACCGTATTAGGGCCTATTACGCGTGTTTGTTTTCCCTTTATCATTTCATTGATCTGGTCCTGCAATGCCCTGCCCTCTTCTCCAAGCTCCGAAAAGCCTCCCGCCACTATTATCACGCATTTCACTTTGGCCGCCACACACTGGTTAAGAGCCTCCACTGATCGCCTTGCGGGAAGAGCTATTACGACAAGGTCTATGGAATCTTTAACCTCCGTTACGTTCATATAGCATCGCAGACCCATTATTTCCTTATTCGCAGGATTAATTGGATAAATTTTTCCACTGAATCCTGTTCCGAGCACATTTTAGCATTATCGAG
>JAJZOM010000126.1 GCA_021811505.1 Thermoplasmata archaeon
GTTTCCTCCCTCGTACGGGAAAGGAATATTCTCTTCAGGTCTGAATCAATCTCATCGCGATCCTGCACCCTAACCTGGGGTTCAAAATTCCTGCTTGCATGTACTGCACAGAGCTGGAAATCAGCTCTAGGATACAATTGTTTGATCTCCTTCTCTATTCCCGGAAACCATCTGCTATGAATAGCAGAGGCTCTTCAACATCCCTTTCATGCAGGTCCATCAGGGCATTTCTATAGGCGATGTGGTTATCCACCGGATTCATGTAGAATCCAAGGATTTCATACTGCCCCGACTCCCTTATTCCCATTGCGAAAATGACATATTCCTTCTGGACTGTTTCTCTCCTGAGTGAGAAGAACATTGCGTCCATGAATATGGCAATGTATCTCTTCTCTAGAGGCCTCGAGATCCATTTGCTGATTTCAGGCATCGTGGTATCGGTGATCCTGGAGATTGTTGACTTGCTGTACCTGTTGTGAAACAGCCCCTCAAGGATTTCAGCCATCTTCCTTGTTGAAATGCCTTTACTGTACATGGAAACAACAAGATCATCTATTCCGACATTCCTCTGGTACCTATCAAATATGGCGGTCTGGAATTCATTGTCAGTGTCCCTTGGTACTCTCAGGTCATTGATCTTTCCGTAGCTGGTGCCAAGATCTCGTTAATAATAGCCGTTCCTTGATCCGTCATGCTGGTCAAGGAAAGCCTGAATCTCTCCCTTCAGGAGAGATTCCATGAACTCCTTCACTGTCGATCTTACAATATCCGATATTCTCTTATCCAGTTCTTCCATTGTTTATTGCCTCCTGGGTCGTTCCTGGAGGCATCCTTTCATTTTTCATGAATTTCTCTCATGATCTAGGATAGTCCTGGTTACTTTTACACAAAATTCGGTACACTATCAAGAAACTTTATTAAGTAGAAAGTAGTATTATTAAATATGAATAAAATGCTGATTGAACAATCAAGAGGCCAGCTTAATGATGTACCATTTTTTCGATTTACTGGGTCACATTTGGAAAGCAAGATTGAAGCACTGAGTACTTGCTAATCAGGTGACTATTTGGCCAACAAAAAACGCGAAGCAGAGAAGAAACAAATCGAAATAGCTAGGTTAAAACAGAAAAAGAGAAATAGGATATTAGCGGGAATCACGTCGGCAGCCGTTGTTTTTGTAATAGTCTTTAGTATAATGCATTTAACTGGATCTTACGGGAGTCATTTTACACAACCTAATAACCTGACTTGGGGTTCTTTTACACAGATTTCGGACAAGAATTTTGGTAATATCACCAACATTTACTATGTTTCTTGGTTAGGTTGCCCCATTGGAGCGGCTGATTCATGGGCTTTTTATGCTTCTCTTTCAAAGATCAAGAATATCTCAATTTACGTAACCCCACATTATTCTGACCCTAACGACAGCTCACCCAATACCCCCGGTTTGATCTTTAATGATTTCCAGCTCCCTATGATTGATTTCCATTCTTACTACGTCTACAACGAATTTTTGAATGCTACAACAAGCGGGTTACTATTTAACACGACATCTGCACTAAGCGTAGGTATGTCTGAATTATCTGGCTTGCTACCAACTAACATTTATGATATAGAAAAATCGGCAATGGAGAATATACCCACTCATGGTGCACCTGGTGGTTCTTATCCTACGGGGTTGTTTCTCAAACACGTAAATACAAACATAATCATAACGGGGCAAAAAGGGGCCTGGATTCTGAACGGCCCACTTTATAGCCCTACTATCCTCGCTGGATTAAATTCAACCTTATTGCTTGACTCGTTGTACACGAATAACACTGCCATCATCGATGGGGCAGATCAAATAACTGCAGTCATTACTAATACCAAGTAAAAACTTTGAACTGTTTCAAGAGATACTTGTTTCCGTAAAGCCAACTGAGAATTGTCCAAAATCGGTGATCCGAGCCATCACAGAACTGGAACACCATGATAATAATATTATAGAGAAGAACAGATTCATAAAGAGCATGTGAAAAGTGTTTTTCTGGATCATGGAGGTCCCTTCATGAAATCCAAATATTCAGCGGAAGAGAAGTTCCAGATCGTCATGGAATCATTCGCCGAGAATGTGACACAGGCGGAGATATGCCGGAGGCACGGCATATATCCAGTACAGCTGAGCAAGTGGAGGGAACAGTTCATCCAGGGCGGAAAGTCAGCACTGGCCCAGAGAAGGAATTCCGACACCAGGGACGATGAGATCGAGGACCTCAAGAAGATCATAGGAGACCAGAGCCTGGTCATAGACGCTTTTAAAAAACGTTCAAGAGAGCAAGATGATGGTTCTTGAAGATCTGAAACAGGAGATGTCCTTGAGGAATATCTCAAGGATATCCGGAATCTCACTGTCCGGGTATTATTACAGGCCTGTGGAGAGGCACATCCAGAGGCTAGATCCAACCATCAGGAATAAGATCAGGGAGATTGCATCAGAAAGGCCAACCTACGGATACAGGAGAGTATGGGCAGTACTGAGGAATTCCGGCACGCATGTGAACCAGAAGACGGTCAGGAAAGTGCTCAGAGACAGCAATCTGAGCCTCCCTGCATCAAGACACAGGGGAAGAACAAAGACCAGGAACCTGTTCCGTCCACAGGGACCTGATCAGCTCTGGGAAACAGATATCACATACATTCCAACGGAGTCCGGAATGACCTATCTCATGTGCATCAAGGACTGTTACACTAAGGAGTGGCAGGGATTTCATTATTCCAGGTCATGCATGGCAAAGGATGCCATACGATCCGTGGAGAATGCTGTCCTTATGGCATTCAATGGTTCGGTTCCGGAAGGCCTTGTACTGAGGACAGACAACGGACCACAATACGTATCCAGAGAGTTCAGGAATGCCATGAAACTCCTAGGCATAAAGCTGGAATATATCCAGAAAC
>JAJZOM010000273.1 GCA_021811505.1 Thermoplasmata archaeon
CAAATCCTTTCCTTCTGAACTTTTCATGGATCAGGAAATCCCAGATGAATGCTCCCAGAAAATTACCTCTTGGGGAAGTCCCAACCCACAATATTCCCACATTATTTTCAGTTTTTTCATCGAAAATATTTAACAAATATTGATCTTTTGTTCTAATGCCGTCAGGAAGCAACCTGTGAAACTCCTCCTTTGCTAAATTGAGTGCATTTTCCTGTTTCCAGTTTCCTGATTTCACTTTTTCAGAAGCATAGTTTTCAATGCTTGACCGGATATACGCTGAAAACTCCTGATCATTCATTGGTACTAATAATACCATATCTGATTTATTCCTCCAACATATTTGGAATTTTACCCTAGTCCTTAGAAATTGTGGAATGATGAAGAAAAATAGACTGAAACGACGTTGACGGTGTGGGAGCTAACTATTTCCTCAAAATTGCAGTAAGTGACCACTAATATCACGGAAATACTAGCTTTTAGATACTAAATTAGAATCTGCTTTTGATTTCGATGTCGTATGTTGTGTTAGAAACAAGCATGGGTAACATAAAAATTGAACTTTTCGAAAAGGAAATGCCAGTGACTGCAGGTAATTTCAGGAAATTGGCTGAACAGGGCTTCTATAACGGCGTCATATTCCACAGAGTCATACCCGGCTTTATGATTCAAGGGGGAGATCCAACAGGCACGGGAATGGGAGGACCAGGTTATTCCATAAAGGATGAATTCACAAAAAACAACAAGAATTCCAGAGGGACTATTTCAATGGCCAATGCAGGACCGAACACCGGAGGCAGCCAATTTTTCATTAATGTGGTAGATAACAATTTTCTCGACACAAAGCACCCGGTCTTTGGGAAAGTTACCGAAGGGATGGAAATCGCTGATTCTATAAGTAAAGTGAAAAGGGATCGCAACGACAGACCAGTCACAAAAGTCACAATAAATAAGGCGTTGTACCACAGCTAAATTTAGTTGCGTGATTGGAGGCAGGTAGGTACCTTAGACCTCCCTGAATACCTTCCAGCCACAATTTTATATTTTATTGGATATTATATTTTGAAAACCGTTTCAGCCTGATAATCTTGTCTAAGGTGTTTTTCAGCCAGGGCTAGAATCATACTTAGAATAAGCAAGACTATTCCTACAACGAGCCACATTTGCACAAATGAACTGCTGAAATCCGCAATAAATCCCGCCAGGGGAGTTCCGACTATGGCCCCAGTGTACAATATAGTAAGGCTGAGACCGCTGAAAATTCCCACTTTCCCCTTTGGTGCCACCTCAGATATTATCGTTACATATGTACTGTTCCACGCCACAGTAGTCATTCCCAGCAAAAGTGCAAGAGGAATCGCCAAGTATATGTTATCGGCTGACAGCGGGATCAGCGTCACGAACACTCCTGAAAGGAACACTATCAGGGAGAATATTCTAATCAGGTTCCCCCCAAGTATCCATTTATTTGAGAATGTCCACATTATTCTGCCGGTTATTGAACCGAATAGGAGTGTCGCTAGCATGATTTCAGCGACTGGAACGCTTATTCCTTGGGTTTCATTGAAAATAACATAATATGAAAGCACTGTCTGTTGACTCCACGCAAGAAATGCAGCAGCAACGCTGATAGCTATTAGTGTTCTGTTGTGAAATACGTTTTTCAGTTCTTCCCTGGAGATTACTGATTTAACTGTTGGCTGAGGATTGGAATCTCTTCTGAAGATCATGGAGAATAATGCAACCATGGATACGATCAAAATAACGAGGTAAGATGCTCCAACAGAGAAATGAGTTGCAACAAACGGAAGTAAAATAGCGGAAAATATCGCACCCACGGGAACACCGGTCTGCTTGATTCCCATTGCCCTCACGTGATTTGGTGAATAATTATACATGATCGAGGTGTTGGTGGAGGGTGTGACCATGCCGTACCCCGCCCCGAGTATGACGTATGCCAGCAGAATCATATAATAACTGCTCGCGAAGAAGGCGGTGAAAGATGCAATTACAAAAGATGCGAAAGATATTGCCAGAGTTTTTCTGGCCCCAATCCGATCTACGAGTATCCCGGAAAGGAAAGATGTGCAGATCGTACCGATAAATGTAAAACTGGTGATGAGACCAACCTGCGCTGCGTTCAGTAGAAAATTGGCTTTCAAGAAGATATTTAATGGTGCATATGATGATATATTGAAACTGCCTGCTGCTTGCAGAATCATCATCTGCAGGTATATCGGTATACCCTGAATTTTTCGGGAACCCATCTTTTGATTACTCGATTTTATCTCTGGCTTAAAGTTCTCTATTTGAGGAGCTGGGTGAATCCGAGGAAACGATGATAAAATTATGCTCTGAAGACCGATTGGATTGATGAAACGATATTGCCGAACAAGAGATCGTATCTGAAGGTGTAATTACGTTGTTCACCTCATTTTCTCATTTTTCAATGTGACCGCAAGACTGAGATACCATTTGATGAATGAAGTGTCATGGTAATAGAGTATAACGGCACAATATATGGTGAAACCCAGGAATCGACCTATTTAGAGGCCTATAACAAGGGAAGAAAGGAGCAACTTGAGCAAGATGTGGAGATGATACGCGGAGTAGCGTTCAGAAGTGAGAATTTTGAAGACTTCAAGCAGCTCTTGCGTGATGAGATAAGGAAAGTAGATACGAGAACATGGTTCTAAAGTGATCTGGCTTACAGGAATTTCTATCCTTTGAGTCGCTCAATCAATTCGCTTGCTTCCTTGATAGTCAACTCATCAAAACTTTTCTTTTTAATTCCAGAAAGGAAGTTCTTGGCAGTTTCCAAGCGAACATCAGTGTCCTGAAGGTTCTTGATGAACTGTATCTGCTTCTTTGTGGCGTGAGTTACGGTGGCATTTGCAACGGGATCACCCCTAATTTTCGTCAAGCTATCGATCAGTT
>JAJZOM010000032.1 GCA_021811505.1 Thermoplasmata archaeon
ACCTGTTTAAGTCACGAAATGAAGTCCTTGAAAATACACCTGTACCTTCGGAATACCTGCCACTTGGCTCAAGCAATCTGGTAATAGGCGTTGGCCGTGGCCTGAAGAAAAAAGAAATGCTGAAGGAAATTCTTGGCCTGGCCGGGATACTGAATGCCGCTGTCGGAGGAACCAGACCCATAGTGGATATGGGCTTCATGCCTCGCCAGCAGCAGATTGGACTAACTGGATCGTCTATATCTCCGGGAGTCTACATTGCACTGGGCGTATCCGGGCACGCAAACCATGTGGTCGGAATCAGGTATTGTGGCAAAATCCTGGCAATCAATTCTGATCCTTCGGCGGAAATATTCAAATTTGCGGACTACGGAATAATTGCGGATATTCAGGATTTCATACATGGATTCACGAATTATCTCAGTGAGGTCAGGTCCGGTATCCCAGGATCTTAAAACGGATTAAAGCTGTGGGGGAGCTATTTCATTACCTTGAATACGAAAATATATTCATGCCTGAAGACATAGAAACCGGATTTCAGCGCCCTGTATCTCCACAGGTTCTCATTGGTTCTTTTGGCTTTTGTATTCTGGATGTCCTTTACAACTATACCCCTCAGCTTCAGTCCCAGATCCTGAAGTGCAGCCATGGTTTTGAATCCCAGGGGTATAACTTCGCCTCCCCTGTACATGTCGCCTATTACGAGGCCGATGTGCGATTCCGGCTTCATGGCTGGTAGCATCCGCTTAATGGTTTCTTTAAGCTTCAGCACAAAATCCTCCAGATCAGGAGAGTTTGAAAGATCATCCGGATTATCAGAGAATTTTATTATGTCCCAATACGGGGGATGGACTATAGAAAGCCTGAAGCCGTCAATGTCGTATTTTGCAAGGAGTTCCGTAAAATCGTATGTCAGGGAGTTGCCATTTGTAACTTCAGAAACATACAAACTGTTATCTCTCTCGCTGAGGAGTGATTCCTTCACTTTCCGGTATATGTCAGGATTCAATTCTATTCCAATGGAGTTCCTTCCCAGATTCCTTGCCTCAAACAGTGTTGTTCCTGAACCACAGAATGGATCCAGCACCCACTCCCCTTCTTCTGTATATCTCGATATGAGCTGGAACGGTATCTGCGGTACAAAATTGCCCCAGTACCATGCTTTGTGATAATCGTTGCTGACCCTCTTTCCCATTATCCAAAGGCTATCTGTGTAGATATGATCGTAACCTTTCCAGAGATCCATATTGATCCCCTGCTTAATGTTCCAGTCGGGATTGGCAAGATTTCTGGAAAGTATCCCGAGATAGTGTTTCGCCCTCTCGAGAGTCTGAGACTTAAGGATCTGATTAATTTCCCTGAGAATCACAGATTTGTAGGAATCGTCAAGACCAGAATCTTCCGGGAGTTCTATGTTTATGAATTTCTGTTTTAATGAGCTAAGATTCCTTTCGTTGGAAGCCATTTCACAGATTTCCCGCAAAAATTTGATTGATTCAATTTGATTATTCTGAGGTAACAAGATCCTCCCTGACTGCAAGAATATGCATTGTTAACCTTAAGTTTTTTTGGTTTTTAACGGTATTTTGTTTTGAATCACATAAAACTCGACATAATGTTTTTTAGTTTATGCGGTAGCAAATTCCATTTTTACAAGACAGGGGATGAAATCGTGCGAAGAGTTCATAGATTGATAAGAGCCAGCTTGGAATTGAAACATTAAGAGAATACTATTATAGAAGAGAAGAGATATAAGAAGAGCATGCGAAAACAGATTCTGCAGGCAACTGAGGTCATTGGATGGGTGGCATAGGCATGGAGAAACCGGAAGAGCTCAAATATGTGGAGAGAGGCATTCCTGAAATTACGCCCATGGAGATCAGATCAATACCTGAAAGAGCAATCCTGGTTGTCGAGATGGAAGGCCCCCGTTAGCTGAGGGAGGATGAACAGTGCCTACTCAGATTATATCAAAGGACAGGAAGCCGTTACTCAGCAGAAATGTTCTCCTTATTGCCTTTTCTGCATTTTTTGCCGACATGGGTTATCAAGTGATACTTGCGGGTTTCCCTTATTTCCTTGTGTTCGTGATAGGAGCCCCGTATTATCTTTACGGTCTTGCAGAAGGCCTCAATTACGGCGTTGGATCGCTATTCGCTTTTGCCGGCGGAAAGCTTTCCGACAGGTATGGAAACAGGAGAATAGCCATAATCGGCAATGCCCTTATTCCCATACTATCGTTCACCGGATTCTCATCGACAGCAATAGAGGCAATATCAACGAGGGCAACAGGCTGGTGGTTCAGGAATCTCAGATCGCCTGCACGCCGATCCTTGTACTCACAGTCCGTCAACAGGGAGAACCGTTCAAGGGCTTTCGGGCTCCTTCATGGCCTTGATGTCGGCGGGGGCCTTCTTGCTACTTTCATCCTTCTTGGGCTGCTTTTCTATCACTGGCCTTTCAGGTACATATTCCTGGTAACTGCCGTACCACTCACAATATCGACACTTCTGATAATATTGACAAAGGTACCGGTTCAGGAAAAAACTAAAACTACAGTGGAAACCTCCAGGGAGGCGAGCACAGCAGTGATGGGGATATTTGCGTCCTCCGCACTCTTCGGTTTCAGTTTCTACAGCATGGGATTCCCCATACTTACGGTTTCCCAGGACACCCATAATCCACTTCTCGGAATTTTCACCTATACCCTTTTCATGGGAGTTTCCTCACTGGCTGGCCTTCTTTACGGAAGGATAGGAATAAAACGTGAAATCCCGGCACTGGGCATCCTTGGTTATATGATGGCCGGCATCGGATCGCTGGGTTTTGCAATATCGATATATTTTAACCTGGATTTTCTTTACTTTTACCTGTTTATCTCGCTCATCGGTTTTTCCACCGGAGCCATAGAGACACTGGAACCAACAATA
>JAJZOM010000294.1 GCA_021811505.1 Thermoplasmata archaeon
TAACCTTCGGCATCCACCAGCCATTGTACTTGAACCCCAAGATGAAGAGGAAAGCCACAAATAGGTAGTCAATGATCGCTGCCCTTTTTCCCAGCAATCCCCTTACGATGTGGCCTCCATCGAGTTGGCCGACCGGGATGAGGTTCATCGCAGTAGCAAACATTCCAACCCATGCAGCAAGGACCATTGGGAATACGGGTTGTCCCGGAGGAGTGATGAGACCGAGGAGGTAGTATATTATGGGAAAGTTTATGTTCAGGCCGACAACAGCATTGCTGAGCGGAATAAACTCATGACTTAGATATGAAGCAAGGAACAGAAATGGTATGGCAGTAAGGAAACCTGCAAGAGGCCCTGCGACGCCGATCTCCGTCATTGCCCGCCTGTTGGGAACTGGATCCCTGAGTGATATGAACGCCCCGAAGGTTCCGAGACCAAGGGGGAACGGAATGAAGAATGGCAGGGAAGCCCTGACACTATGCCTCTTTGCTACAAAGTAATGTCCGGTTTCATGCACACCCAGAATGACCATCAACGGGAGCGAGAAAAACACGAATCCGTACAATATCCTGAGCATGAATGCATTGGGTCCTGATACGTAATCGGCTGCATATATAGAACCGACATAAATTGTTGAAAGAACAGTAAGGATGAGCATAGCAACGTTAAGGTAGATGCCATGGAAATTTACGCTGGGTCTTCTGGTAACCTCCAGAAAATGCTCCCCGTTCTGGGATAGGAACGGGATATAGCCCTTGAAAACCAGCTCTTTTCTGATTTCGTCAAAAGAACCACCGAGATCGGGATTATCGCTATTTACATAGTAAAACCGCACGCTAACAGGATTTACCTGTATATCGTAGGCAATCAGCTTTGATTTGACCACTTTTACAATGTATTCCAGATCATCACTCTGAACTCTGGCGGAAATGCCATAATTTTCCATTATATTCTCCGAAATGTAAGACTTTTCCCCAGTTTAACGGGAACTATTCACGTTTCGTAGTTCCGCTGACCCTCTGGGAATTTTTTCGTCTGTCGCTGATCGGGAACTCACAGCCTGATGGCACATCAGATGCTTCACCCGAGGCCCATGACTGGACGATATTTTGTCCCATGTCGTCATATGTGATCATGAATCACGCATACTATTGATGGGACGAATTCTTAATTAAAAACTGGTTATAAGTATTTATGTATCGTGGTGCAATGTGTTTTGCACTTAAAAGCCATTTTTGGACATAATCGATAGTATCCCTCAGGTACTCGATTCGAGAGTTTAAGTATTATAACAATGTATCCCTTAATGAAAAGAATTTGTCAGAGAGAAGCAAAGATTGGCTTAATCAAGCGAAGCGCGACCTTGAAAATGCGAAATACGAACTCAAGGGAGGTTTTTTTGAATTCGCTTGCTTTCTTTCTCAACAATCAGCAGAAAAAGCACTAAAAGCTCTGTATCAGAAGTTGGGGGCCGAGGTCTTTGGTCATTCAGTGACTGGTCTAATGCAGCGATTTCCACTTAATTCAAGCTTTACCCCAGAATTAATAAACATAGGCAAAGAACTCGATAAAGCATATATTCCAACAAGATATCCAGATTCTCATCCAGAGGGTTCGCCATTCATGATGTACAGTGCTGGCGAAGCTGAGAGGTTGATTGCGTATGCAGAACGAATCGTCGATAGATGTCAGGATTTACTATCCAAGATTGACACGAGAAGAGATACTGCAGCAGCTTAGAGCTTCGTCACAGGAACTTTCTAAGGTCGTTAACCTTCTGGAAATGAGGCTATTCGGATCTTATGCGAAGGGAACAAATACTGCATCCAGCGACGTTGATATCTTCATTGTTTTTGAAGGCTACGACAAAGATGAGGTATACTCCAAATGCTGGCAGATCATAGGTATCCCAGAAGCAGAAATACATCTTTACACCAGGCGCGAAAGAGACCAGATGAAAAAGAACCACAGCCTATTCCTGAAGGAAATAGAAGCAACAGGCATATCAGTATGATTTGAGATCCAAGCCACCTTAGAACGGAAACATCATGAAAATACTATTATAGAAAGAGGTACAAGTGGAGCCTATAGTGAGCCACTGCTCACAGTTGAACAATGCTCCCCCTCCCTACACCTGACACTGGCTTCCCAGTATTCTTCAAGGATATAGGATGATCTCCTATAGCATTCACATCAGATTAATTCAGAAACTAGCAGAATAGCTTAAGAACAAAGTCGGTGTAATGCGTTACTTCCGATTCCTGCAGACCATGTAACATTTATTTGACGAGGTTATTCTGTGATGGTAATGTTTCGTTGAAGCCTTCAGAATTTATCTTTGAAAATAAAGAGAACATGATTAGAGACCTCGAGGCAATAGTGAATATCGAGACTCCATCCACAGAAAAGAAGCTTCTGGATCAAGCTGCAGATTACCTGGTAAAATATGCTGAGAAGAACCTGTCGTGTGAAACCGAACTGATAGAGAACGTGAACTCCGGCAATAATGTGTCTCTGAGAATTGGCAAAGATACCGTAAAGAAACCCCTGCTCGTGCTGGCGCATTACGACACCGTATGGTCAAAAGGCACTCTTTCGAGGATACCATTCAGTGTTTCTGATGGAGTCGCTAGAGGACCCGGCGTATTCGACATGAAGGGTGGGCTTGTACAGGGTCTGTGGGCATTGAGATCGCTTGAGGAATATGGAAAACAGGACAGACGCATTGAAATGTTGATCACTTCTGATGAAGAGTTGGGAAGTGACTCGTCGAAAGAGATTATCCAAACAAGAGCAAAGATATCTGAAGCTGCACTAGTACTTGAGCCATCACAGGATGGAAAGGTCAAAACGGCGAGGAAAGGCATTGGAGAATTTAGCATAAATGTCATAGGAAAAGCTGCACACGCAGGCCTCGAACCATGGC
>JAJZOM010000017.1 GCA_021811505.1 Thermoplasmata archaeon
GGAAAGCTTTTCCTTAAACCGAAGAAAGAAGAACTGGAGCGATCCTATTCCATTCTGAGAAATATCTCATCGCTCTTGAAGAGGTCAGGAATCGCTCACGGTTACCTCTACGACGATGAACCATACAGCGGTGGGCTTTTACTGGAATTAGGCATGATGGATGAATTTCGCGAATATGGCAAAACTGTTCTCGAGTTATTCAGGAAAAATGGAGTAAAGAGAGTCATAACTGTCGATCCGCATACAACCAACGCAATGTCCAGACTGAAAGAATTTTTTGCTTCTGATATAGAAGTTGTCAATTATCTGATTTTAGTGAACAGTGCAAAAGGAGGCGGTCAATATGTATTCCATGATCCCTGCCTCTATACTAGATATCAGAACATGGGAGAGAAAATCAGGGATTTTCTACAAGATTCCAGTGTTGTGCTACGTGAAGACCGTATGGTTACAAGCAGGGAATACGGCACCTGCTGCGGTGGGCCGCTTGGAACCGTAAATCTTGATCTGAGCGACCGTATCGCAGCGGACAGGGCGTCAAAGCTCTTATCAGTCTCGGAGAACGTACTCGTGGCCTGTCCACTCTGCTACCAGAATCTTTCCCCCTATGTAAAGAAGCTGAAGGACATTGCGGAGGTCATTTCATGAGCAACTGGCAAATAGCCATAGAGAGGGCTTTGCAGAACAACATCCCTAAGGTTGATGGAATACTGGAGAAATTTCCGTACCTGAAGGATGAAGCGGAGAAGCTAAGGGAAGTCAAGCTCAAGGTTATTGAAAATCTTGATTCTTATGTTAAACAGACGATGGAATCAGTGGAGGCAACCGGTGGAAAGGCATATTACGCAAAAGGCGTACCGGAAGCTCAGGAAATCATCAGGAATATAGTCGGGACAGGCAAGAAATTAGTGATGGCCAAATCGAACGTAGCCCACGAAGTTGGCATTATTGAGGCCCTGCAGCCTGCTGGAAACGATGTCTGCGAGACCGACCTTGGCGCTTACCTGCTGCAGCTTTCAGGTGATACTTCTTCACACATCGTTTTCCCATCACTCCATATAACAAGAGAAGACATTGGAAGAATGCTCCACGAGAAACTTGGAGTGAACCTTTCGGAGAGTTCTACACATGAGGAGATCGTTGCAGAGGTCCGAAAAGTGCTTCGTCAGAAATACATAGAAGCGGACATCGGGATATCCGGCGCAAATTCAATTTCAGCGGATACAGGGTCGGTTGCACTGATTGAGAATGAAGGAAATATAAGGATAGATACGGTCTTTCCACCGATACACATAATAATCACAGGCATAGACAAAATTGTTCCCACACTGGCTGACGCAATGACAGAGGTCATGGTGCAGTCTGCTTATGCTGGGCTCTATCCTCCGACCTACATCAATGTTACTTCAGGTCCCAGCTCAACGGCAGATATTGAGCTTAAGAGAGTGTCACCCGCCACTGGACCTCGTGAAGTTCATGTGATTCTGTTGGACAATGGAAGAATGGAAGCCAGCAGGAATAACGCGCTGAAAGATGCACTTCTATGCATAAAGTGTGGAAGGTGTTATTTCTCCTGTCCAGTGTACCGTGTGATGGGAAAGAATTGGGGCAGACAGCCATATGGGGGGCCAACTGGTGCCATGTGGACTGCAATAGTTAACAAGGACTATGAAACTGCAAATTATTGCACACATTCCGGTGGATGCAGGGAGGTATGCCCTGTAAAGATTGACATCCCGAGGATACTGGAGCACATTAAATGGATCAGCATGACAGGAAATGAATAGATGTGAACCACAGAGTCAACTCACTAAAGCTGAGATTCAGTGAAGAATTTGAAATCAAGTTTGAAGTTAACACTTTTCGTGATTCAGGGTAATCGGAGAAGCTTGTCTATTTTCAATCTAAAACTCAATATAAGAGTACCTGGCACAGGCACTATAGAGGGTGGCCGGGTGTGCGTAGTGATAGGGCTCCTAATATCTTAGGTAGAGATTTGAAGTGTTGTTAACCCTTGAAGAAAAATCTGTAAATCAGGCGATTCAGGAGATAACTGTATGGGAAGAGTAACGCCCCCATGGGCTTTCGGATACAAGGAACCAGACAAGAGGCCGCTATTTGTTTGCTGGGAAATGACCAAGGCCTGCAACCTGTCATGCAGGCACTGCAGGGCCAGGGCAATCAAGCGTGCACTTCCAGGGGAACTTTCTCTTAATGAGGGGAAGAGGCTCATTGACCAGTTACTGGATTTTGGTGAACCGTACCCTGCAATACTGTTCACCGGAGGGGATCCGCTCATGAGGAATGACCTCATGGATCACATAGCCCACGCCAGGGATCTTGGCATATATACTGCAGTGGCTGCCAGCGTCACCGATCTTCTAACCATCGAAACCATGAGGCAGTTCAGGGACCTTGACGTTGGTGTTATGTCCATCAGCATTGATGGTGCAGATCCTGAGACCCATGATGCACTGAGGGGCGTTCCAGGAACATGGAGAAGGAGCATGGAGGTTCTCGAAGAGGCCAATGAGGTGGGCCTCAGGATACAGATAAACTCAACGGTGATGAGGAGCAACCTTACCCAGCTTGCTGACCTTTTCCACATGGCATTGAAAAACCACGCTGCTGCGTGGGAAGTATTTTTCCTGGTGCGCACAGGAAGAGGAGCAGCACTGGAAAACCCCAGCCCGGAAGAAGTAGAGGATGTGATGAAGTTTCTTGTGCTTGCAGCAGGATATGGCATTCCAGTCAGGACATCGGAAGGGCCACACTACAGGCGAGTCCTCAGGGAATCCATTAATGGAAAGTTAAGTGGAGGCCATCTTTACAATATGCTATCCGAAAGGCTCAGGGCACTGGCCGGAGAGCCAACAAAGGAAGTTCCGAAGCACCTGAATTCAACGGGCGACGGAAAGGGA
>JAJZOM010000042.1 GCA_021811505.1 Thermoplasmata archaeon
AGGCAGCCTCATCAATGAGATCTTTTATAGACTGTTCAGTTTCAAAGGACTTGAGTTTTGTATGGTCTACCAGCTTCATTAAATTCTCAGCGCTTAAACCTGTTTTATCCATTCTTTCCCACCTTTGTAAATTGGTAATGCTCAGCCAGTTCATTATTTTTTCATGGTAATCTACAATTTATGATCATAAAAGCGTAGGGTTGAGAGAAATAGACACTATCGCACCAGATAGTTATTACGATTTAATAAGCTGAATTACACGTTTCTGAATATATTTTGATGCACAAACCGTTATATACTTAAAAGAGGTATAATTTCCAATGTCAGATAAAGTGAGCAGGACTTATACTACTGATTCACTGCCAAGACTTGACAGATTGCCGTGGAGTTCATGGCACCTGAAAATGCTTTTGATTCTTGGTGGCGGGATGCTGTTCGAAGGTTTTACCCTTGGACTCGGTGGAGGAACAATTGGTAATATCTCTAAAGTGCTCCAGCTTACCACGCTGGAGGGCTCCGTTGGGGCAACAGCGGCTTTCCTTATTGGTGAGCTTGTTGGCGCAACATACCTTGGAAACCTTTCGGACAAGATAGGTCGAAGGCCGCTTTTCATAGCAAGCATGGCAATAATACTAGCTGGAGCGCTTCTTACCATAGTGTCTTTCAACTTCATATCGTTCGCCATCTTCAGAGCGATAACCGGATTCGGAGTTGGAGGTGAATTTGGCGCCACCATTGCCGCTCTTCAGGAATTCATGCCATCTAAGACAAGGGGGTTGTACACTGGAACCGGAAATGCGGTCCTCTTTGATTTGGGCGGAGTGGTTGCGTCGCTCGTAGCCTATGTTACCATCAGCGCATTGCCATTGAATGTTGGATGGAGGGTAGCCTTTGCAACGGCAGCTATTCTAGCCGCCGTGATATTGGTAGCAAGATTTGGTCTGCCTGAATCTCCGAGATTCCTTGTGGCCCATGGGAAACAGGCTGAAGCTGACAAAATGGTCACTGAGGTGGAGTCTCAAATCATAAAAAAGCAGAATATCAAACTCCCCCCTGTTCAGCCCATAACGGTAAAGGAGGCGGGGGATACCGGAGAGAGATTCGGTGCGCTTTTCGGAAAGTACAGGAAAAGACTCATTCTAGCATGGATTCTTAACTTCACCGAAACCTGGCCTTACTATGCTGCTTTTGGCGTACTGCCTTTCATATTTGAAAAAGTTTTCAATTATCCCAGTGCAAACGTCGGCTTGCTATTGGCGGTTATTACCGCTGGTGGAGTACTCGGAGTTTTCGTCATGTCTTACTTGCTGGATAAGGTCGGGAGAAGACCGGTTATTACGCTATCCTATGGAATAGCCGGCCTGATGTGGCTCATAGTTGGCGTGATTTACAGTTTCGTTCCATTCTACGGTTTCATAGGATTACTTGTGATCGTCTATTTCTTCACATATTCTGCCGCGGGAATCCTTTATGTACAGATTGGGGAGATGTTTCCTACAGAATCCAGGAGCTCGGGACTTGGAACTGCCATTGGATTTGGGAGATTGGGGGGAATTATCGGCTCGCCTATACTCATCCTGCTTTTGCCCAAGACACCAGGTACTTTCAATCTGCTCCCGCTGTTTGCTATAACCGGAGTGGTCCTGTTGATAGGCGCGCTTGCCGAGGTCATAGTTGGACCCGAAATGAAGGAAAAGAGCCTGGAGGAAGCTTCTGCACTGAAACCTGGAGAGATAGTAGACTAGATTTACCCTCTGTCTCCATTCCCATATTTTTTGAAGCGTGTATTCCATTTATAAATTTAATGCGAATTCTTATAAAATTTTTTCAAAATACAATTTTTTTTATAAGGAATAGAGATAAAAGCAACATGCCTAAGATAGTCAAGGGAGCACTTGCAGAGGTTTTTGCAGCCGTTGATTCAGATGGAAGTATTGATAAGGAAAACACCGGAAGGCATATTGAATATCTTCTCAAACATAAAGTAATGGGTTTTTTTGTTGGAGGCGTTGCAGCAGAGGGACTTACGTTCTCCCATGATGAAAGAATAAGCTGGCTTGAAGCGGTTGTGGACTTATCAAGAAGTTCTGTTCCGATAATGTTTAACATCTGCTCGCTAGACCTGAAAGAGATCAGGCGGCAGATAAAACTGGCAGAGGACATAGGAGTCGACATCATTTCTGTCACTCAACCATCGCCCGTTGCTTTTCAGGAGGCTGATGTGCTGAGATATTATCAGCGCATTTCCTCCATCGCCAGTGTACCCATCATGCTCTACAATGAAACTGCGATCGGAAATCCTCTAAGGGTAGAGACGGTTAAAAAAATATTTGAGGCATTTGATAATTTCCGATTTTATAAAGACAGTACACACAACCTCATTGATACGCATTCGCTGCTGTCAATTGAGAACCCACCGGCTGTTTTTGCTGGAAGTGACGGGCTGATCTATGATATAATCATGTCCGGCGGGTCCGGAATAGTTTCACTGATCATAGATGTATTCCCTGGTTTGATCACGGATATCGTTGACTCAATTGAAAGAAAAGACTTTAAAAAGGCACTGGAACAGCAGAGATTTATACTGAAGGTCAGGTCAGTACTCAAGACAGGCGGACTGACCGCCGGATACAGATTCGCATCTTCCCTGGTTGGCGTTCCTATTGGTAACGCACGAATACCATATTCCACAGTTTCAGAAATGGATAAGAAGACAATACGCGCAGGTCTGGAAAATCTGCACCTCATTTGAGTGTGATGCTTCCACCCTCTCCGGTCTCAGACCTGAAAACCTAAAATACCATGTAAACCATATGTTTGGCAATGGAAGGTACGGAAAGGGAAAACAGTGCATTGCCTGTAGATGAATACATTTCACATCAGAGAGGCATGTATGAATCTCTGCACC
>JAJZOM010000046.1 GCA_021811505.1 Thermoplasmata archaeon
CCCAGGATATTTAGGGAAGAAATCAAACATCTCAGTCTTAATTCTTTTCGTGATCTTGCCTCGTTTTGAGTGAGGCAGCCTTAGAACTCCAATTTAGAACGGAGAGTATGTGAACTTCGGCAATTAAATTATATCACAATAACATTGACAATCGGTATTGATGGTAGATTTTAACTTCACCGAGGAACAGGAACTTCTGAGAAGTACTGTAAGGCAGTTTGCCGAGAAGGAAATAGCGCCAAAAATTTCTGAAATGCTGCAGAAGAAAAGGATCCCGGATTCCATAATTAACGGCATGAGGAAACTGAACCTGTTCGGTATGACTGTGCCGGAAGAATTTGGAGGCATGGGTGCCGATGCCGTAACAACCGGCATAGCGGTTGAAGAGATTTCAAGGGCAGACCCTACGGTCTCACTGCCAGTAATGTTCCTCGTCCATAATGCCTGGTCGTATCTGATCAGCAAATACGCAAAACCGGAATTAAAAGCCGAGATTCTTCCGAAAATAGCCAGGGGAGAGATACTTACGGGAATCGCTTCCACTGAACCAAACTTCGGATCAGATATAGGGTCCATGACAACCACGGCAATCAGGCATGGAGATAAATTCATACTGAATGGAGAAAAATCATTCATAAGTCTTGTGAGAGACATAAAAGAGAACGGCGGCGGTTACGTAACAGTTGCAAAAACTGACCCGAAGAAGGGTACGGCCGGTGTTACGCTGTTCTACGTACCCTATGATCCGGACAAGATTGAGATAACTCCGCTTGAAGAGATGGGGAGAGAGGGTTCTTCGTGGGGGGCCCTCAGATTCAAGGACTATCCACTTTCCGAAAAATATATCATTGGGGAATTGAACGGAGGATTCAAGCTTATCCACGAGGGTTTTGAGTTTGCAAGAGCCCTCATCGCGGTCATATCTGCCGCAACTGCCATGACATGCATAAACAATGGCGTTGAATACATGAAGAGCAGGAAAGCTTTCGGACAGCCAATAGGAAAAAATCAGGGACTGCAGTTCCAGCTCGCTGAGGACGTTGCAAAGATGGAAGCGGCCACGACTCTAGGTTACAAAGCACTGTGGATGTATGACGAGGAACAGAAAAACGGCAAGTTCAGCAGGTTTGAGGTTTCCAAGGAGATCGCAATAGCAAAACTGCTTTCCACAACATGGGCTTTTGACGCGATCAACGATGCACTTCAATGGCACGGAGCCTATGGATATACTAAGAATAACCCTCAGGAACTGGCTTTGAGAGGAGTCCGATCATTCCAGCTTGCAGAAGGTTCCAGAGAGATAATGAAACTGATAATTGCAAGAGAGACCCTTGGAAGAGACTTCATGAAATCGTGAGAGGGAACGAAAGTGACCGAAGAAATAACAATAGATGAGTTCAGGAAAATTGATCTACGGACCGCAAAGGTAATCCACTGTGAGAAGGTCGAAAAATCCAGAAATCTCCTGAAAATTGTTGTTCAAATGGGGTCGGAAGAGAGGCAGATAGTGTCAGGTATCTCTAATTTTTATGAGCCTGAGGAACTTATTGGAAAGACGCTGGTTGTTGTTGCAAACCTGAAGAAAGCCAGACTGATGGGCCTGGAAAGCCAGGGAATGGTTCTTACCGCTGAGGATGGAGATATTCTGTCCGTAGTAACAACTGACAGGGATTCACCGTCCGGACTGAGGCTTACCTGATGAACTTCATTGAAAAATACCGGCCGCAGAACAGTTCGGAACTCATTGTGAGTCCGCGAATCATCAGCGAAATAAGAAACTGGATCAAACTCTGGAAAGAAGGAACTCCAGTGAAGAAAGCGCTGATTCTGTACGGCCCTCCGGGAACTGGGAAAACTACCACTGCCGGCGTTCTGGCGAAAGAAATGAATGTCCCTATTGTGGAAATGAATGCTTCGGATCAGAGGAATGCGGATGCCATGAAACGGATAGCGCTAATGGCATCGCTGTACGGCGATCTCAGCCAGATCGACACAGAAGAAAGCGGATTCAGCAAAATAATACTCATAGACGAGGCGGACAACATATTCGAGGGGAGAAGCAGGGAAACGGGGGGGGATTCCGGCGGATTAACAGAGCTCTCCAGGATCATATCAAGGACAATGAACCCAATAATCCTGACAATGAACGATTATTACGCCTTCAGGAGAAAGAGCAGTGCCAGAGACATAATCAACAATTCTCTGGTGATTGAGTATAGGCAATACAAGAGAAAAGGTGACAATGAATACAAGCTGTTCAGGTCCAGGATCATTGAGAGAATTAGGGAAATTGCCTCAAAAGAGAATCTGCGCTTTAACACTGACGCCATTGAAAGGCTGGTAGACAAGAATTCTGATGACATAAGAAGCACGATAAATGATGCCATGAACGTTCTGAGTTATACCGATGATCCAGCTTCGGTAGGCGTGGCTTCTTTTAGGGATATACAGAGTTCTATTTACGATGTTGTTCACACTACTTTCAAGGACCACGACTATGAGAAAACGCTGTCCCGGTTGTACGAAAAGGATTTCACCACTGAGGACTATTTGATGTGGATTGATGAAAATCTTCACAGCGAAGCCCCGGATTTCAACGATCTGTCAGAAGCTTATGATCTTCTTTCCCTTTCAGACGCATTTATGGGCAGAGTCATGAAGAAACAGCATTACGCTTTCAAGGGCTATGCGGAAGAGCTTGCTGCAGGAGTGTTCAATCGTATTGAACACCAGAATCAGAAATACGTGAAATATGAATTCCCTTCCTATATAATGAAGATGTCAAGGATGCGCGACGCCAGGGAATCCAGAAAATCAGCAGTCTCTAAACTCTCAAGGTTCACCCACAGCGGTAAAATAAGGACTTCTTCAATGTTGTCATTTTTT
>JAJZOM010000027.1 GCA_021811505.1 Thermoplasmata archaeon
GGAAGCTCTTTATATACTCAAGAGTTCAGCCAGGAAGAGATCTCCATCGTCTATTTTCAAAAACCTATTTAAAGAACTAAATATTGTCATGTTATGAGTTTGCAGCTGCCAAAGAACATGATGATCCAGTCTTCAGGGAGATCCCTTTCGATAGATTTCTTTTCTGATGATGAAGTTCAGAAGATCTTTCATGAGATCTCCGAAAAGATAAGCAGTGATAAAAGGAGAACCGGCAAACATAAGAGGTATTTTCTCCTGGTTGAATTTCTCTACAGAACCGGAGGAAGGATAGATGAGATTCTCATGGTCAGGCCGTCGGACGTCAATCTGGCCACAAATTCAATCCGGCTGAAAACACTCAAACAGGGGAAGGACAGGAATGGCATCCAGAGGGAAAAATACAGGATCATACCGCTTCACGTGGATCTGAGGGATGCTTATATGCAATATCTCCTGGACATGAATATTTCGACTAAATCCGAGGATCCACTATTTCCAATGTCAAGGCAGGTCATAGATCTTTATTTCAAGAAAATGCAGGGCAAACTTGGGTTCAAAATCCATGCGCACAAGTTCAGGCACACGTTTGCGGTGAAGGCAATAATGGACAATGTTCCGCTGAATGTCCTGCAGCAGTGGCTGGGGCATTCCTCAATATTCACTACAAGCATTTACACCCAGATCACTGGGATGGACACTTCCCAGTTCATGGAGAGGATAAGATGAGGAAACGAGTAGGGAGTTAGATATGCCTGACGAGAAGGGCTACAAGGTACTTGATCCTATGAGGGACGAAATTCTCGAAGCGATTGACAGGAGATATAAGGAACTAGAATTGAAGGTGAGATTTAGCAAAGGGTTCGAGGAACGCGTTAAAGCAGTCATGAGCGGTAAACAAAAGGATGCTAAACCGTACGTTCACTCAACCCTGCGTTTAATTGCCGAACTCAGAAAGCACGGACACCGGGGTAACGATGGTATAGAAGTCGAACCAAGCTCGCCCGAGGGGACAGATGTAGATATTTCGGTGGAGATCGATGGTGGTAAGGTTGCTATTCAACACAAGACAAGGGCGTTCTATAGTTCTAAGTATTTTAGTGCTTTCAATGAGTCAATGAATCGGGCCCACACAGAATTAAGAGGAAAGGGATCAGGACACTTGTACAAAGTCATGCACTTCGTGGGATCGTCAAATTACAAACTGTTAAGCCAGGATGCAATTTCCAGACCTTCAGCGCCTTCAACTGCAATTCATTTCGCCAGTTTCCGCGATATTGAGCAAAATGACACAGGAAAGATCGCCTCGGACATAGGAAAAGCCTGGGAGCAACTGCAATCATTACAAGGATATGACTTTAGAATTGTATCGCTGGACATAAGTGAGGAATTTTTCAGGGAAGTGCCTCTTGAAAAGGCCGTTAAACAGATTCTCCGGGATAATCGATTCAGGAACTTGGACGGAGTGTTGCTTGTGAAGATGTCTCCAGTTCCGTTTGGCGATTTCCTACCGATACGTCTTTTACCCATTAAGAATGAGGGTTCCAAGCTTGATTGGGGAGAGCTAATAGTAATGGACGACCATAAATTGGGGATCAGTGATGGTCACCTGTATGTCGTAGATTATCTGGGCGGGAGTGTAAAAAGTATTAACTTTTCAAATGGGTACCTTCTATCAATTAACGACATTGAATATGGTTCTGTCCTAGCGCCAGACTTAGATCTAGATGGTGGTGCACGTGTCGCAGTCAAGGGTTTCTTGCATGGCAGAAAGGTTGCTTAATTCTGTTAGAACTGGTATCAGGAACATGTGAAGGGAGGTCTAACGACCTTTTGCCGTCATAGCCATGATAGGCTTTGCACTTAAAAGGGTCTTTTTGATAGATTTTAGGTGCAAGATTGACTTTAGGTGCAAACCCCCACAATAAATATGGGTGGACAGATTTCATCTGCCGATTTTGGACAATTTTCAGTTGGCGTTTACACCGCGACAAGGATCGGGTGGAGAAGGCATTTGAGATCCTGAAGACGGATCTGGACATATTTCCCCTGAGGGAGAGAAAACCGTCCACCGTAAGGGGGCTGGTCTTCATCCTCTTTATCTCGCTGATCGTTCGGTTGACCATGAGAAGAATGCTGGCTGAATCAGGGCTCAACAGGAAATATTCCATGGACAAGGCATTCCTTGAGCTGGAGAAGCTGCAGATGATGGAAATCGAAGGCAGAATGATCGAGAGAGAGGACTAAAAAGCGGAGAGACATCCTGGAGGCTCTCCAGTCAGTTGCATGTACCTAAATCTGCGGAGTTCAGGGTATTACTATTTAGAGTCTTTTCCAGAATACAACCATTCCTTGAGCTGATGTAGCTGTTCACCATTTTTCCCTTTAGTATACTGGCACTTTTTATCACCAGTCACAACGCGATATTCTTTACCTCCACAAATCATAACGTCGCGATAACAAGATAATAACGTACTTATTTCTCGCGCATATTTTTTCCTATACAATTTTGCTTTCTCTAAAGTCATTTTTTCATCATAATTTTCAATTTCGAAAGCTTGGTTAATTAGGCCATGTTTCGCAGATATAATTCTCACGTCAAGCCCATCATTCACACGCAGATATCGACGAAGAGACCTGAACGCTCCTCCATCGTATATCTCAATAGAAGGGCCACTTCCTATTTTTTTTCTCTTTGAACATGACAAGATCAACAACCTGTCCTTGGCTACTAATGGAAGTAACTCACTTCTAATATATCTTTGAACTTGATCAACCCTGTCTTTCTTCTTGTGGCTTTGTTCAATATTGTACCGAAAAATCCACCCCTTGTAATCGGTTGCCCATACGTTAAGTTCTTTAAACAACCCAATTCTGGAAC
>JAJZOM010000085.1 GCA_021811505.1 Thermoplasmata archaeon
ATGAATTCATAGCTCTGGCGAGCGACACCAATTTTGATTATCCCGTGGGTGGTTTTTATACTGGTTACTATGCAATGATGGCCGTTAGGCATATGCATGAATTCGGTACCACCGTGGAACAGTTGGCTAAAGTCTCTATAAAAAATCATGGAAACGCAATCCATAACCCATATGCCCAGAGCCCGGCTAAACTGACCATCGACGACGTCAGAAATTCCCCTATGGTTGCTTATCCCTTAACGAGGCTGGACGTCTGCACAATGTCGGATGGAGCGGCTGTTGCAATCCTTGCCTCAGAAGAGAAAGCGTTCGAAATGAGTGATAACCCTGTTCTCATAAAGAGTATCGGAACAGGAACAGACACAATGAGATTATCAGACCGTCCTCTCGGCAAAGTGACCCTTTTACCAAACGAGAAGGAATCTGATTACAGGAATCTCAAGTATCCCGGCGTGCATTCATTCAGAGCAGGCAGGACTGCCGCCAAGGAAGCCTACGAGGGCGCGGGCATCACGGACCCTCTGGAAGAACTTGATGTAATAGAGCTTCACGACGCGTACACATCTTCCGAAATTCAGACTTACGAAGACCTCGGTTTATGCAAGTACGGTGAGGGCGGACCATTTATCGACGAGGGGAAATCAGAACTTAATGGCAAAGTAGCTGTAAATCCCTCCGGAGGATTACTGGCATCAGGACATCCTGTGGGAGCATCGGGAATCATGCAGGGGGTATTCATGTTCTGGCAGTTGCAGCACACAATAAAGAAACATTTCAAGGATGACACCCTGCAGGTTAAAAATGCGAAAAGAGGGCTCATCCACAGTCATGCAGGAACAGGAACTTATGTTACTGCAACAATAATGGAGGCGGTCAAATGACCATAAATCGTGATGCAAAGATGCCTGAAACTCAGAGTGGAACAGAAGTATACAGCTTTGATCCCCTTGTGGTGAAATCTCATTACGAGATTGATTACATCCACAGTTATGGCCAGGATTCTGAATTTTTCAGGGCACTTGGAAAGAAAAAACTCATGGGAAGCAAGTGCAAGAAGTGTGGATACACCTACGCAACGCCAAGGGGACATTGCATGATGTGCGGATCTGAAACCGAGTGGTACCAGCTACCAAACGAAGGCAGAATACACACTTTTACTACCTGCTACTTCGGCAGTGAGGAATTTCTTTCGGAGACCCCGTTTAACCTAATAATGGTAGAATTTGACGGTGTAGATTCCCTATTTATGTCAAGGCTGGTCGGAGCTGATCAGGAAGACATGAAAATAGGAATGAAGGTCAGGGCAAAATTCAGGAGAAACCAGAAATTCAGCCCTACGGATGTCTATTTTGTTCCTCTTTAAGGGAAACGCAAAAATTCTTTATCTATTCCCAATCCTTTTTTTGTGTCAGATTTTTCCAATGAAGACAAAGACGTTTTTCTGGTAAAACTCAACAGAATGATTGACCGTGGTGCACTTCTCTCGCGATATAGCAGGGCGGCAAGCCTGGATATCCGTGAAGTTTACCGTAAGGAATTTCAAGGAAACGAAGGCAAAGGAAAGGATTTCTATCGTAGAATATTCCTGGAATACGGAGATGAATCCATCGCTGAACTCGTCACTGCACAGATCGCTGTACAAAACGTCAGTAACGTAATAACAAAACTGATGGAAGAGTTGAGAGTGGGACTCTCATATCTGGAAAAATCCTCAAGATATGTTAGATATGATAAAAGGGTAAATGACCACTATCTATACATGAACTCGAAAAGTGCTGGTTTTGATGGGAAATATGCTGATATGTACAGAGACACCTGTGATGAACTCTTCGAACTCTATTCAAAGAATTACGAAAAATCACTTCATTTTTTTAAATTAAAATATCCAATTGATTCTATCAAGTTCTCTGAACGAAATGAAGATGCTGTGTTCATCGAAGATCTTAGCGGTAAAGACCGCGAGAGCGCAGAAAAATCATACAACAGTTCGATCAGGGCGAGAGTACTTGACGATCTGCGATACCTTCTACCTGCATCAACACTCACAAACATGGGGATATCCGGAAACGGACGGGCATTCATATCTCTGATTCAGAAATTAAATTCCTCCAGCCTCCCGGAAGCCAAACGCGTTGCAAATGCAATTTACGATGAACTGGAGCCAGAACTCCCAGAACTCATTGATTCTGCTATTTCTTCCCACGGAGAAGACCTGGTGAAATATAAGGCGCAATTGGACGCTTATTGCCCGATCGAATACACGAATTTCCCGAAAGACGTGCATCTCGTTGAATTAATCGAGCATGAGGAAAGAAACTTCGCGCTCAGGAAATCCCTAGGGATTATCGTTTTTGCGAATGGACAAGAAGATCTCGTATCTTCAATTAGAAGGATAGGAGAAATGTCAGCAGAAGAACAGATCAATTACGTAAAAGGTCTCGCGGATCTACGGCGAAACAGGCGCCACAAGCTGCATAGGGCATTCGAATCTGTCTCATACCTGTTCCAGATAACTACCAACTATGGTGCATTCAGGGATATGCAACGCCACAGATTCGTAAGCATAAACCGTCAACCACTTTCAAACAGGTTTGGTTTCGACACACCTGAGTTCTTCATGGAAGCCGAACAAAACAAAGAATATCTGAGGGTAATGAAAATGGCTTCCGAGACCTATGATGAACTTGATCGAAAATACGGGAGTGGAATGGCACAATATTGCATTCCCTATGCATACAGGTATCCGGTGTCCGCGTATATGAATTTGCGGGAGGCATCATTCTTCTGCGAGTTGAGATCAACGCCGCAGGCCCATCCAGATCTACGCAAGATAGCTATATCAATACACGATGAAATCAGGCGGGTTCA
>JAJZOM010000193.1 GCA_021811505.1 Thermoplasmata archaeon
AAATGCCCCATATATCTCCTCCATAGTGAGTCGGTCAAGAACAAAGTTAATTGCCACTATTGATACAGTCATGATTTTTCTCAACATTGCCCTGATCTCAGTTTTTGTTCCCCCTTCGGTATTAGGGCATTCTTTCCTGTCATTGGGGGCGAATGGAGCAGCAGTCTCTATACTATTGGTCACAACGGTTTCTTCTGTAATTTACAGAATTGTCGTCATGAAGATGGAGGGTATTTCTGTTAATTTGGGTATTATCAGGCACGCAGTTCCTGCCGCTATGCAATCCCTGATGATTGTCCTGGTTATGCAATTCGTGATCCCTAAGAGCTTCATTGTGCTGGTGGGGTTGACCCTGTTGTCTTTCGCTGTCTATTTTGCCGTCGCAATCGCAATCCACGAGACAACTCCCGGCACACTTCTGGAAATATTGAAGAATTTCAGTCCATCTGCCCTGGCACAAAGATTTAAAGATGAGGGAACGGAAACTGAGGATCACATGACTGACTTCGGTAGACCGTAAAAAAGGTTATTACTTCTATTTCAATGCATTCCTGTTATGCCAATCTATGAAGTGGATGAGCACGAACTGATGAAAGAAGACTCCACGCTGGTAGAAGGAGACGCTGAGATTCAGGACGGGACACTATATCTCACAGACAAGAGGCTCATTTACGAAAAAAAAGGGGCGAGAAGCATCCTGAGGGCTGCACCTGCTAAGACTTACATGGATGTCAGGCTGTATGATCTGAAAAATATTTCCGCTGCAGTCCCAATGCTGAGAATTTTCACCAGGAGATTTCTCACTGTAGAATTTGAACTGGATGGGCAGTTAAAAAAATATGATTTCGTTCTGAGTGATCCAAAAAAATGGAATGACGAGATCATGAGATGGGTCAGCGATGCCAGAAGACACAAAGAGGATGATGACAGGCGAAGGGCCGATGAACAGCACAAGAAAGAGGTGGAACTCGCAAGGGCAAAATCCTCAAAGGTGCATGTTGGAATGGCTTATTTCGAGGCTACAGGCAAGAAGAATGCCAAGGGCAAACCAAAAAATATAGAAGTTGAGGACAAAAACCAGTATCTCCCACACGAGGATCCGGCATTGAGCCCGAAACACATAGCGTATTTATGCGATAGTTGTGGGTCGGAGTTAACTCCTGCAATGAAATTCTGCCCCAATTGCGGAAAGAAAGTGTAAGATTCCAGGTCTGTGGTTAATACATCTTATTCAATACTGAATTCTTCAGATACTGGACTACTTCATCAACATGGGCTTTCATCCTGTCTCTCGCTTCTTCAGCTTTTCCCGTTTCCATTGCCCTCAAGACATCCTCATGCTCGTTTATCTCTGAGATGCGCCGGTCATAACTGCTGAAAAGGGTAGTTCGGATCACCTTTAATTTAAGCCGGATGTTCGAAGTGTATTCTGCGATGTAACGGTTTCCGCTAGCTGATGCTATAATGGAATGAAATTTTCCGTTCAGATCAGCCAGTTTGATCGGTTCAGGATCAGGCAACTGATTCTGTTTTTTAATCAGAACAAGAGCTTCGCGCAGCTTGGCCATGATTTCAGGGGTCATCTTAAGGGTTGCAAGGTAAGCGGCTTCTGATTCCAGAAGGCCACGTATCTCGTAAAGTTCCAGAACTTCCTGCTCATCAAGATAGATAACATTGTAATACCTCCCGTTCCTGAATACCAGCCCTTCAACTTCCAACTGAACCAGGGCTTCGCGAACCGGGGTTTTACTCATGTTCAGGCTGGTAGCCAGATTGTCTGGACTTATAGACTGTCCCGCTCTGTATTTCCCGTTGAGTATTCCTTCAAATATGTATTTGTAAGCGGTTTCAGTCAATGTAAGCCTGTTTTCACTTTCTTCCTTCATTTTCATGTCCCCCATTGAGACTTGTCGAACACCAACGTGAATGATTGCCACTGTCCGGTTTCGACGTTTTTAACCTGTCTGCCGGTCTGTCATCCTGACCAAGGACTTATATCATCCCTTGCCTAAAGAGGTAATTCGATGGCTGCTTCGGTCAGCATATATATTGCGTAAAAATATGCAATGAATAAAGTTTTGTGTTTTTGTTTCGTTATAATAACGATATTTTGAAGGTAATTCATGTTCGATGTCTTTGATTCATGCTATCGAGGACAGTCTCCGCTAATAATCTGGTGCAGAGCCGAAATCATGGTCAAATCCAGTCCCACAGGTCACTGTCAATGTCTGTGACTCTTTCGAGGAACAATCGGTTTCCCTCTTTTTCAGCAACTTTCATGACGACTTCTACATAATCATTTGCCTGCACCTTAGGCATAAAATTGTCCACAAGAAGATAGTTATCCTTGTAATTGAGAAAATATGCATTCCTCATAACCGGTTTATCAAAAGCAAGCTTACGTATTTCCATCAGGTATGGATTTTCACTAACGAATTCATAGATGTTATCGGTCTCAGGAATAGAATAGTCGGAGTATTCCGGAGGTAGTTTCTCATTAGTGTAAATCATGATTTTAAGGGGATTACCACTCTTGTTCTGTATCTCTCCAATGCAGTCGAAGTCGGCCATCGCTCTTTCGTAATCAGCTAAATTTCCCTCTAATCTGATAGCGTATGAAACCACAGTAATCGGAAAAATGCTGTTCAATTCCTCCAATATCTTTGTTATTCCGGGGCTTTTGCCTAAGTAATCCACAATTAGTGTTCTGTCTTTTGATCCCATCTCGAAAATAATGTCTGAAATTAAATTCAGGCGTGAATTATGGAACCGGAAATCTATGAACAGGCGCCCTTTCCTAGCACTCACAGCATTTAGTGAAACGGTTTTTGTATTCGCGAGGCGG
>JAJZOM010000277.1 GCA_021811505.1 Thermoplasmata archaeon
TCAGAGTTTTCGGAACCTACAGGAAAGGAACCCTCAACGTTGAGAAGATGGAAGTGATATCTGTCTCACAGATATTTGTGAGGAGTTCTCCTGTGTGTGAGTCTTGTGGCAATGTAATGGAGAGCAGAGGGCACATGGATTACAGATGCAGGAACTGCAGGAGAAAGGAGACTCTTCCTCGATACAGATTGCAGGAAAGGTCACTAATTCCAGGTAAATATGATGTCCCCATTATTGCCAGAAGACATATCAGCAGGCCATACGAACTGGAAAACATTGCCAGGAAAGCCAGAACACTCAACAGGGTGACATTATGATCTGCCTTACCGGGATTCCCGGATCTGGCAAAACCACTATAGCTGAAATTCTCAGATCAAGGGGGATACGTGTGATGAATGTGTCAGATCTTCCCGGGTTTACTGAATGCAACGAAGAAGATGGAGTTGATATAGACTGCCTCAGATCAAAAATCACCTCGTATGCCACAGACAATGTTGTACTTGAAGGTCATTACTCGCATCTTCTCCAGTGTGAAGCAGTAATAATTCTCGAAAGAGCGGAGAAAAACGTTGAACAGTCTCTCAGGAGCCGCGGCTATTCTAACGAAAAGATCTCGGAAAACATTGATGCACTGAGATCAGACATTATATTTTCCGAAGCCCTTGAATATCTCCCGTCTCCAAGGATTTTTCGTGTTAGAATAGTGGAAAACTTTCCGGGGATTGCTGCTGAACAGTGTATCAGGTTAATCACGCAGGTAAAAACAAAGGTTAAGTGAATCCATCGCTTTTCAGAACAAATGGTTCTTGACTCTTACCGTTCATTGGCGGATCGGATACTTCTCCCCCTCACGCGCCCGTTAATGAAGGTTAATCCGAATTTCATTTCAGTAATGTCGCTGGTGTTTGCAGGAATAACGGGGCTGCTGTTCTATATCGGCGGATTATACATGCTGATAAGCTTCTTCACACTGCTTCTCTCCGCTGCGTTCGACGCGATTGACGGTAAGCTTGCCAGATTAAAAAATATGGCTTCTCGCAGGGGAGATCTTGTTGATCATGTCTTCGACAGATATGCTGACGTATTTATACTCCTGGGATTCATTTTGAGCAAATATGCGCAGTTATCAATAGGGGTAGTGGCGGTCATAGGGGTAATGCTTACAAGTTATATGGGTACCCAGGCTCAGGCGCTGGGTCTGAAAAGGAACTATTCAGGAATTCTGGGTAGGGCTGACAGGCTGGTTTTCATGCTTGTTTTTATCTTGATCCAGTTTTTCATTCCATTTTCATTCACGTCCCACGGAATGCTGATCACACCAATCGAGGTGCTGCTGATCTGGTTTGCCATTGCCGGAAATGTTACTGCAGTTAAGAGGTTCTCGGATAGCTACAGAGAACTCGGCTCTTCCTGAAGTCCGGCTATTAAGGCGTGGTATTCCAGTGCAAGCTCTTCTGCCCTTTTTTTAATTTTCGATTCACCATAAACCCGGATAATGGGCTCGGTTCCAGAAGGCCTCAATAGCACCCATCCATCTTCCAGGTAAATCTTCAATCCGTCCAGTCTGTCGATAAGAGTTGATTCACTATACCTGAGTATCTGCGGTTCCAGCGTTTTCCATTCTTTGCGCCGTTCCACCGAGGTTTTGAAGATATGGTATTCCGGGACGGTCTTCACAAGGTCCGAGATTTTCTTTTTGTGCAGGGCCATCAGATTGAGGATGAGGGCTACGGTCATCGCTCCGTCCCGACAGTACTGGTGCGGGCCAAATACGATCCCGCCATTTTCCTCGCCGCCTATCTTTGCCTGATTCTCGATCATCGTCCTTGAAACAATGGGGGCACCCACTTTCGTCCTTATAAGTTCCACTCCGGCTTCCTTACATAAATCGTTTATGGCATCGGAGCTGCTGACTGGCGTTACTACCCTGTCACCTTTCCTGATGGTGCTCTTCACAACCAGGCTCAGCGTGATGTCCCCATCTATAAAATTGCCTTTTTCATCTATAAAAACTGCTCTGTCCGCATCACCGTCGTGCGCTATGCCAAGGTCAAATCCTCCCTTGCTCATCAGCGAAATCAAATCCTTGAGATTTTCAGGTTTTGGCTCCGAGGTTCTTGAAGTGAACATCCCATCAGGGAAGGCATTGAGCGTCACCATACTGCATCCGAGTTTCCTCAGGAGAGTAGGTGTGGTGCTGAAGGCGGCACCGTTGCCTGTGTCGACAATAACCCGGAACTTTCTTGCTTTTATGGCTGCAACGTCAACGCGTGACATAACTCCGTGAACATACAATGAAGCGGCATTCTGATCGGATACCATGGTTCCAGCGTTTTCCCATCCAGCCTGATGATATGATTTATTGTAGTAAATATTTTCAATCTCTTCCTCGCTTTTCCGCTCCAGTTCAGTCCCGTCAGCAGCTATGCATTTAATTCCATTGAATTGTGGAGGATTGTGTGATGCAGTTATCACAACCCCCGGAACAGATTTCATCTTGCAGTAATACTGAACTGCAGGTGTCGGAAGAATTCCAAGATCAACAACAGCCCTTCCTGTACTCATTATTCCTGAAGAAACAGCATTGAATATCATCTGACCAGTGTCCCGTGTATCTCTTCCCATGACTATTTCCGGTACCTCAAAATAAGTGCCGATGGCCTTTCCAATTTCCATGGAGAACTCAGTGCTAAGATCCTTATTGGGAATACCTCTGATCCCGTTTGTGCCGAACAGTTGTGGTTTATCTGAAGTTGTAGGCAATTTTACCGGATTTCAATTGCACATTCATATATGAATTTACTTGGAATTCAATTTTTCAGGGGATATTTTCTACCTCT
>JAJZOM010000165.1 GCA_021811505.1 Thermoplasmata archaeon
TGTCTTTCCAGAACCCGTAACAGGTGCGGAAATGCCTATAACCTT
Organism: Thermoplasmata archaeon; assembly: GCA_021811505.1. Next base: position 46 of record JAJZOM010000165.1, read on the forward strand.
CACGGATTACGTATTTGAGTTCGTTAAAAATTCTTTTGTATTTTTAAGTTTATAGTCACTATAAACAAATTTTAATTACCAATTATAAATAGACTTGCGATGGAGAGAGATTACTATATCGATTCACTGAAAAAGTCCAATTTCAAGATTACCCCGCAGAGGCTTACAGTCATAGACTATGTCAGGTCGCACAGTCCCGGCCATTTCACCGCTGAGGAGATATTTAATTCCATAAAATCAGAAGAGCCTACAATTACCCTTGCAACAGTGTATAACATACTGAAGGCCCTGCAGTCTTCCGGGACGGTGAAAACGTTTGAAACCGGCGGATCTACATGGTTTGAGACAAACACGGACTTTCACGGAAACTTTGTTTGCAGCAATTGTGGAAAAATATACGACATTGACATAGACGAGAAAGGAATCCTCGGTAATATTGAGGGATCAGGTAACAGTGTTCAAGAGGCGACCCTTATTCTTAGGGGCATATGCAAAGAGTGCCTGCCAGATCATGACTGATTCAGTCTTTGAAGTTGATGATTCTATCCAGTACTTTCAGTGCGTCTGAGTTCTCAACGGGATCGTGAACACGCAATATATCCACACCCATCTGTGCAAGATAGAGGGATGTCGCAATTGTAGCCGGTAGTCTCGAATCTGCTTCCTTCCCGGTTATATTACCTAAAAAACTTTTTCTGGATGTTCCAACGAGAAGACTGTAGCCGAACTTGAAACTACGGATATCCCTTAGAATTTCAAGGTTCTCTTTCATTCCTTTTGAAAACCCTATCCCGGGATCAACAATTATCCTGTCCTGTTTCACTCCGGCTGCTTCCAGCCTCTGAATACTGCCATACAGGTGTGATATGACCTCTGCAATGAGATCTGTGTAGTCTATGTTCTGTTGCATGTTCTGGGGGGTTCCCTTCATATGCATTGTGATACAGTTCAGATCATTCTGGCTGACAACCGACAGCATCCTGTCGTCACGGAACCCGGTTACATCATTTACGTAATCGATATTGTCAACGAACTTCTCGGCCGTTTCCGGATTGCGCGTATCTAGCGAAATAGGGATATGAGTACTGTTCCCTAGATATTCAACCAGTGGTTCCAGCCTACCTGCTTCTTCCTTCCATCCTATTTCAATGCTTCCAGGCCTTGTGCTCTCACCACCCACATCGATAATGTCGGGAGAGGAATCTATTATTTTGTCAATGAATTTCAGGTTCTCATTGAATCTCGAACCCTGGTAGAATGAATCGGGTGTGGCGTTCACTATGGCCATTATTTTTGGCATCCTGAATCCCGGTTTTTCCCCGAACGACACGGGATTTTTCAGTGCTTGTGCCTGCATGGCACCAATTTCAGCCTCTTCCAGTATGTCTCCAGCGATTATTTCTTCATGTTTGACAAGATAATGATTGAATTCGACTCCATGAAGTGTCAAGTGTCCCAGTGTTTTCAGAAAACCCGATTGCAAAGTTTTGACTGTAAATAGTTCAAATGTGGAATCTTTGTCACTATCTATCGTGCTGTCCGCAAATCTTATTCTCGCCGGAAAGGCAATATTTTTCATTTTTTCTTGATTGAAAATATTGAAGAGAAATAAAAAAACTTGCCTATATTTTATTCCTTATCAATATAAGTATGATCTTATGAACGGATTAAGAAATAAGTTCACCGTCATTTCTCTCAAAAACAATATAATTTGTTGGCGTTTTGGTAAATTTTTGCACTCCAGTTAAACTTATTAGGAAATTTTGCCTTATCCTTCTCTGTTCAAGTCAAAGGATTCGATGAAAGAATGAACGAAAACGAAATGCGCCCCGAAAGGGATGCCGGTGTTCGCAGGAATTACACTAATATCGGGGAGCTCTCTATGGCCATAAGTAAGGGGCTGAGTCTTCAGAATCGAAGCATGAGTCAGGAAGAAGCATTCGAAGCTGCAGAGCACCTTATAAACTTCTTTGGCTACAACGATCGGGTTATAGACAACATGCTTGAGCCTGAAGACAGGGATGCATTCTACACAATGGAGGATATTGGAGTTCTTCAGACAGAGCGTGAGGAAACAACCCTTTATGATGGCAGAGAATGGAGGATTCATTACTGGATTCTCAACGTAAGTAGAATAATAGACCTGTCAAAGATTAAAACAGTAGAGACGCGAGTTGAGAAGAACGAGGCTTTCCAGATTTATGAGGATATTCCGGACGAATACTGGAAGATGAATTAGGTGTTGCCTTGCATATTGCGATTCTCGACCGTGAAAAATGCCATCCAAAGAAATGTAACCATGAGTGCCAGTATTTTTGCCCACCAGTAAGAAGCGGTACTCCCACCATTGAGTTTCCTGACGAGGCTTCACGACCTGTAATAAACGAACCGCTTTGCATCGGTTGCGGAATATGTGTCCACAGATGCCCGTTTGGTGCCATAAAGATTGTTACAGTCCCTGACGAACTTGATCATGATTTAACGCACCAATACTCCCTGAACTCATTCAGACTCTATTCCCTCCCAGTCCTGAACCAGGGGAAGGTTACTGCCGTGCTTGGACAGAACGGCATGGGAAAGACTACCACCATGAAGATCATGGCCGGGCTGCTTACTCCGAATTTTGGGAATTACGACAACCCTGCCGAAAAGGAAGCTGTTGTGAAACGCTTTGCGAATTCCATAATGGGAGATTACTTCAGAGGGCTATATGACGGAACGAAGAAAACTGTACTGAAGGATCAGAACATTGACATGATACCTAGGGTTGTTGAAGGGACTATTGGTGAAGCACTAAAGAAGCGTGATCCACAGGGAATGCTTGACGAAATATCAGCCGAAATGGGGCTGGAGAACTCTCTCAGTAAGGAAGTTAAAAGCTGTTCCGGAGGAGAACTGCAAAGGTTTGCCGTTGCGGCCACCCTTCTCAGAGATGCTGATGTATATCTCTTTGACGAGATGTCGTCTTATCTGGATGTCTCTGAAAGAATAAGAATTTCGAAGATAATACAGAATCTTGCAAAAAGAAAGACTGTCATGGTTGTTGAGCATGATCTGGCACTCATGGACTGGATGGCTGACAGCGTTCATATCGTCTATGGCCAAACCGGAACTTATGGAATCATAAGTGAACAGAGAACCAGCAATAAAGCAATCAATTCCTTCCTGGAAGGATACTTGAGGGAGGAAAATGTGAGAATTAGATCCTACTCAATAGATTTCCAGCAGAAATCTGACAGGAGAACCTCCACGGGAATAGAGGTTGCCTCATGGTCTGAAATGGCTATCTCACTCGGAGATTTCAATCTAAAGTTAAATCAGGGACTCATTAGAAGCGGCGAAGTTATTGGAGTTCTGGGAAGGAACGCGCTGGGTAAATCCACATTTGCAAAGATACTGGCCGGGGTTGTTTCGCCAGATTCAGGAACTCTTTCCAGAACATTGAAGATTTCGTACAAGCCGCAGTACATATCTACTGACTACGATGGCACGGTATCAACACTGCTAATGCAGGCGTTGGGGGAGAATATGCAGAACACCATGGTAAAGAATGAAATTATCCATCCCCTGGAAATTGAGGAACTTTACGATCTTAATGTCCAGGATCTATCCGGGGGTGAACTTCAGAGAGTGTCTGTAGCCATGACTCTTTCGCAGGATGCTGACCTTTTCATACTTGACGAACCTTCTGCACACCTTGACAGTGCATACAGGATGTCCACAGCAAGAATCATAAAAAGAGTTATGGAGAACAACAGGAAAAGCGCATTTGTAATAGATCATGATGTGTATTTCATAGATCTGATCTCGGATGCCCTCATAGTGTTCGACGGCGAACCGGGTGTATCGGGAATATCCTACGGACCTCTTTCAATGAAGGACGGGATGAATCTCTTCCTTAAGGGAGCCGGAGTGACGTTCAGAAGGGATGCCCTTACAAAAAGGCCGAGAATAAACAAATCCGACAGCAGACTTGACAAGACCCAGAGAGAGAGCGGAAACTACTATTATTCTGAATGACCTTAACTGAAAGGCACTGATTGACTTGGAAATTATATATAGGGACGGCCTTGCAAGAATCGGGAAATTCGAAACTCCTCACGGTTCCATCGAGACACCGACAATTCTACCAGTAATTAACCCGAATATACCAACCCTCAGCATTGGTGAAATGGTTGCCCTTGGATCTCAGGGATTCATCACAAACAGCTACATAATAAGACGAACAGAAAAGCTGAGGGAGAAAGCCGAGAAGAACGGAGTTCATTCACTGATCGGGTATAATGGTCCCATAATGACGGACTCCGGGACATTCCAGAGTCATGTGTACTCTGATATTGAATTTTCCAATTCCGAGATAATTAATTTCCAGAGGAAAATAGGAAGTGACATCTCAACAATACTCGATATCTTCTCCGAACCTGATTTTTCTTATGAGAAGGCAAAAACGGCAGTGCTGGAAACCCATGCAAGAATGCAGGAGCTACCGAAAATCGATGATACCATTCTCGCAGGACCCATACAGGGATCAACATACGGAGACCTCAGGAAACTATCCGCGGAACTCATGAGCTCATCACAGGCAGGCTATCTTCCGATTGGCGGAGTTGTCCCACTGCTGGAAAACTACAGGTATGACATTCTTGTGGACGTTATAATAAACTCAAAGATTCATGCGGATTTTTCCAAACCCATACATCTCTTCGGTGGAGGTCATCCGATGTTTCTCGGAATGGCAGTTCTGCTTGGAGTTGATGTATTCGATTCCGCTTCATACGTGAAATATGCCAGAAACAACAGGATGCTTTTCCTTGACGGATCCAGGGAGCTTTCGAAGATTTCTTCGCTTCCCAGCTGGAGCGCACTTTATGGGAAAATAAATGTAAACGAACTGAAGGAGGCACCGCAGGAAGAGCGAAGCAGGCTGCTGGCATTGCATAATCTGTCTGCCATTTTCACAGAGCTAAACGAGATTAGGGAGAGAATTTTCCAGCAGAATCTCTGGCAGTACGTTGAGGCAAAAGCCAGAACACACCCGTATCTTTTCAGGGCATACCTCAAAATTCTGGAATATTCCGAGACGCTGGAAAAGTATGAGGACCTTTCAAAGAAAAGCAGTTTCTTCTATTTTGATCGTTACACTGATCGCAACCCGTTTCTGCTGCGCCTGAAAAGACACACCGAAGCAGTCACCGGCAATGATACCGGAAACAGTACTGTGCTTTCGGAAGAACACTGGCATCCGGGAAGGCCTCATTCCGAAAAACTGGTGAATCTGTATGAACATTCCGGAAGGAATTTCCTGCTTAAATGGCAGAATCAATTGGTCCCAATAGAACTTGAAGATACATATCCTGTCGAGCAAATAATCAGCAGCGGTAAACTCACAAATCACTTAGATGGCATAGGTGAAGGACCAGATCTTCAGGATCAGGCAAAATCCTTCACCAGGAAAGATATCAATACTGCTGTTCCTGAATCTGAGTATCCAGTCAGGTCATATGACCTCGAAAAGGTCAGGAAGATTGCAGATTTCCAGTTCGGGATAGGTACAGGAAAGGTTCTCTTCCCAGAAGGATGCACGGTAACGAGATCAAGGAGCACAGGCAGGATCAGGGGAATATTCTATGAAGAAAAGCTCATAGCCACCCAGAGAGCACATGACGGATTTTTCACCCTGAGTATTGACGGTGCAGGAATGCTCCACAAATCCACTACAATGCCGAAACACAGGATTGTGGTCACAAATGACACTGCTGAATTCAATGCAAGGGGATTCAACGTTTTCTTCAAATTCGTGGTCAGGAATGATCCGGATATCCTTGCCGGGAATGAGGTTCTCGTGGTTGATGAGAATGATACACTTGTGGCAGTGGGCAAGAGCGTAACCTCCGGTTCCGAAATACACTTCTTTAAGTCGGGAGTGGCCGTGAAAGTCCATCGTGGAGCTCAACAGGGAACGGAGAAACTTGCCGAAACGGACGAAAAGGTGTAGTTTTGCGTTCAGGTTGTCCTGACGGATCTCGCCTGAATATACTTATCAATTGAAGTCAGGAACATGGCCATAACCATTATCACTCCTCCGATAATTACAGATACACTCAGTACCTCATGGCCTATTATTACTGCGGATATCGCAGCGAAGACTGGTTCAGCAACAAAAATGATCCCGACTGTCGTCGGCTCAACATAAATGAGGCCAACTGTGCTTATGTAGAAAGCAAATACGCTTGCAAACACTGCACTGAATATTATGGCGAAGATCACGTAGTTATTCAGCGTCATCATTGTACCTGGCATTACCGGTATCGTTACTGCAGAAAGGATCGTGACAGCAGCAATCTGGTAAAAAGTAAATGCATAGGAATCAAGATTCTTGGAATGCTTCGATACGTAAGCAATCTGTACTGCGTAGGCTATTGCGCAGAATAGTGTCAGCGCATCTCCAATTAAGGTGCCGATACTGCCCAGGGCTCCCAGGGACATTACTATCAGGCCGCTGAGCGCCATTATTGAAGCTATGGTATCGGCCGTCGATACTCTGGACTTCAGGTACATTATCGATATTATGGGCAAGAATACCACATTAGCGCCCGTGATTATGCCTGAAGCTGCCGCACTTGTATACTGCAAGCCAACAGTCTGTGTAAAATAACCAGCAAACAGGAGAATCCCCGCGATTAACCCGTGTTTGATGTTATCTGGAGACCGAAATCCCCTGCCTTTCCTGAGGAATATAGCCATTATGAGAGATGCAAAAAAGAAGCGAAGTGCGAGAAAGGGAGCAGGACTTATGTACTGAAGCGCTATTTTATTTATCGGAAACGTGACACCCCAGAAAAATGTCACAACAAGCAGAAGCCCCATATATAGAATCTTTCTGTCCATCCGGCAGAAGGTATACTCCAGCAACGTTTAAAGAATTCCTCCTGATTCCGGGAATCCTGACAGCTTGTTCAAACCAGAGCATTCAACAGTATCGAGGGATGCTTCAGCAAAACAGAAAAAACAAGCTTTGACGGGTAGTCGATGTCTCCGATGCTGTTTATCCTGCCAATAATGTCCGGAGAAGAAAGAACTTTGTAAACTGCTTTCAGCGATCTGTCGCTAAGCTTCGAGAAAAATTTCTGTATGAGGCCGTCAATAAACAGTTCGCGGCCTATATCCTCCTTCCAGTATTTCTGGTATCGTGAGAGGAACTCCTGCGTGAAACTGTCGTTTTCAAGGGCTTCGTCTACAGCCCGGAAGGCATGTCTGGCAGAAACTATTCCGGTGTAAATTCCTCCACCTGTCAGTGGTTTCACTATGCCTGCTGCGTCACCGATCAACAGGGACCTGTTTCCGTAAGTCCTTTTCAGATAGGAAATAGGTATTGGGCCGCCTGTTATTCCTACGACCCTGTCAACTGGAAAATGCTTTTCCAGCGCGCGATAATACTCCCTGGCCCCTGATCCAAGTGTTCCCAGTCCAATTCTTGTTATGTTGCCTGTGGGCACAGCCCATGCGAAGAAACCCTTCGAATTTTCAGATCCGAGATATACGGAAACGCTATCCTGATCTTCCATCCTTACGGCAGAATCAACCTGATATGTGGAAACTATTCTTTTCGGCCTCTCCTCGTAGAGATCCTTGCGCACAACACTATTTGCACCGTCCGCACCGATGACAATCCTTGATTTTTCAGTCCTGATTTGCCCGTTTTCCCGGTATGTCACTTCTGCGCAGTCTTCGTGGATTTTCACCCCTATGAGTCTGGAATTGACCCGCAAGTCAGTTCCTGCTCCAACCGCCATGGCGGATACATCCTTGTCAAATGAATCCCGGTATATGACAATGGTTTCCTCATTCTTCCGGATGTGCATAGGTTCGGAATCGGGGAAATACACATATGCTCCACTGACCCGATTTGCTATTGATTTGCTCCTGACAAACCGGAAAACCCTTTCAGTGACAACACCTGTGCACTCAACCGGCCTTCCAACCTCCGGATGATCTTCCAGATTCAGTACGTCGTATCCTTTCTTCGAGAGTGCATAGCTAAGATAAGATCCCGATGGTCCTGCCCCCGCTACTACAACATCTCTCACAGGAAAGCAATGTGAATTCCCTTAAAAGTTTTGAGTGACTTATGTCGAAGAATACTGTCATGAGAAAACCCGGCCTTATAGACATTCACTGGAGCGATTGTAAAACTTTAAACCTATAAACCGATTTTTGCTTGTGAAACTAGCCATACTGCACAAAGTATCTGAAGATATTGCCAGACAGTGTTCAGCCATAACCGGACTGGAGGTCGTCCTGAATGACCCTAAAGATGCAGAGATACAGCTTGCATTCAGGAATTTTTTTCCTAATCCAAGCCTGACGATGATCCAGACCATATCTGCAGGTGTTGATCATGTAAAGTTTTCCGAGATTCCAGAAGAGGTCACAATATGCAGCAATGCCGGCGCATTCTCTGATCCCGTTGCGGAACATGCCTTTGCCATGCTTCTTGCTCACGCCAAAAAAATTTGCAAATTCGAATCCGAGACCAGGGCCGGGATATACAGGAAAGATTCTGTCATCAGCCTTTCCGGAAAGACCCTTGGAATACTGGGACATGGCGGAATAGGAAGAAGCTCTGCAAGGATCGCCAAAGCATTTGGAATGCGGGTGCTTGCATACACAAGGAGCCCTTCACATGACCAGAATGTGGATGAATTTGTCAACAGCGCTGATGCGATTTTCTCCTCTTCTGATGTTGTCCTGATAGCACTGCCGTTAACCGCTAAAACAGTGAATATTGTGAACAGGAAACTGCTTGATCAGTTTCATGGATATGCCATCATAAACGTAGCGAGGGCAAATGTGGTTTCCGAGAACGACATGAAGAGTTTCTTGTCTGCTAATCCGGACAAGTATTACCTTTCAGATGTTTGGTGGAACGAGCCGAAGGTTGTTTTCCCCCTACCCGAAAATGCATTCCTTACACCGCATGTTGGAGGGATATCGAAAGAACTTGAGGATTACGCGGTGCTCAGGGCATGCGAGAACATAAAGAGATATCTGGATGGACATCCAGAGAACGTTGTAAACAGGAACGAGTACAGATAGATCAGAACTGGAACAGATTCGACTGAGGCTTGGAAGATCCGCCGGAATCTTTCTTTTTTGCTGCGTCTGTCTCCTTCTTCTTTTCACCGGTGAATTCCATCAGGTTTGCCTGGCTGTTTTTTCCTACCCCGTACTCCTCGCCAATTCCCTCAAGTACCCTGTCCAGGGTCTCCTCAACCCTTCTTGCATAATATTCCCAGTCAGGCTTAAACTCAAACACACTTCCGTCAATGTATGGTTCAACCTCCTGTGGGGATTTCTTGCTGTTTGTGACAATCCATGATACCTTCATGCCTGGAATGAAAGTTTCGCCCCTTTCCATAAGCTTCCTGGCTATCCTGACATTTGCGAGAGATTTTTCCTCCTTGTATTCTCCGAACTGCTTGACCGTCCTGGATATAACCAGAGACTCAATGTTTATGGACGGGTCTCCACGCCTCACCTTATCAACAGTGCTGTTCCTGAATTCCACAGCTCCCTCAACGTCACGATTCAAGACGAAGTCGAATACCTTTGAAAGAGCCTGGCTCTGCAGATCAAATGAATCGGTTCTCCTCACTTCATATCCCCTTATGAGAACCTCACCTTTCTGGGATTCTGGAAAAACAATTTTACCTGCGTATCTTTTCTTGGCTCCGTGCGAAAAAAGAGGGTCCATAACTTTCTCGAATTCCACGGTCACTCCTTCATCATCCGATATTTTTGAACTCAGGTCAAACCCTATCCTGACTGCTTCCTCGTGGCTCGCTGCCCCGGACTCGATGAATATGCTGTCCGTGTCGCCGTAGATCACCTTGTAATTTTCGCTCTTCAGCTTTTCTATCAGGGCAGTAATGGTATTCCTCGCATAGGCTGTGACTGCACCGCCGATTTCGAGGTTTGTGAACCTGTAAAACGATGATGCGAGGACTCCGTAGAAGGTGTTCATTAGAATCTTTATTGCCCCCTGGATCCCGTCCAGGTATTCTTTCTCTTCCGGAGTTGCTGATTTCATCCGTTTCTTAACCGTGTCCCTTTCATCCATGAGTTCCTTCAGCAATCGCGGAACCAGACCTTCTCTCTGGGCCACACTGAGGAATTTCACACCGTTTGGAGCAACTATTTCTCCCTTCGGATCATAGGTGGTGAAGCATATGTTGTATTTCATGATCATTGTGGGATACATGCTCTTGAAATCAAGCACGATTACGTTATCGTATATGCCTGCACCTATGCTGTGAACATATCCACCTTCTATCGGCGCATCCTTCAGGCTGCGGTTCGTCATGGGAACCCCTATACCCTCTCTGTCAGCCTTCCTGATCAGAAGGGAATCAACGTAATTGCTGGTGCCTCCATTGGTCACGTCATCCAGCGGCAGTTTAGCCACTGTGCTCATGTACATATTCCTGTCAATCAGCCTTATTTTTTTGTATATCCTGAGAGTCAGATCAGCGTCTTTTATGCAGTACTGCGTAACTTCTTCAGGCCTGTTCTTCCACTCCTCCTCTATCTTGAGCCGGTTAATGTTGTCTTTACCTTCCCCCAGAAGCTCTTTCGCCACATAATTAAGCGTTTCATGTTTAGGGCGCAGCACTTTTTTAACCGCCCACCATGTATCCGATATTATTCTTCCGTGAAGCCTCCAGTACTGCCCCTGTATCCTGTGAGGCTCGGAACGGTCTCTTCCAATCCTGAATGAAATGTTGTTCAGTCTCATCCTGGAATTAATAACCGGAAGATCATATCCGTCTATGTTGTATCCCGTAAGTATGTCAGGGTCCTTTGATATTACCAGGGCATTGAAATCCGAGAGTATTTTCTTTTCTTCGCCTCTCAGTGCTCCCTTTTCCCAGTTAGTCCCATCGAATATGGAATAACCAATCACAAAAATCTGCCCGTATTCCTCACTATCCTTTTTCTGTATTGCATTTTCAATGTCGAAGCTCAGGATTTTGAGTGGAGGGTTGAATCCGGGAACAGTTTTCATGTGATCTATTTTGATTACAATATCTGTTGTGTATCGTTTCCTTTCAAATTCTATGGATTCTCCATCTATTTCAATGCAAGAACCCAGGTCCATGTCATAAATGAACCTGTGGTGGAACGGTATATCCGCGGCAAGAACCTTGAACTTGTGGCCGCATTTCTCCCTAAGCTGAGGGACGAGCCACGGAGACTTGACATAAATCCTCTTAACATCGCGCTCTTTTCCATCAACCCAGAGCTTTTTGTCCTCGAATTTGATAAACTGTTCATCGGCCCTGTATAATTTCAGGCATGACTCATCCGGTTCAACGATGTCAAAATACGGGAGAAAATCGAAATATAGAGCGGTTACGGACTTGCCGTCTTCTGTCCTGCCGTAAAGCTCAACTGCAATATCCGATCGCCTGTATGAAGCTACCAGGATACGCATCTTTATCTTCATTAATTTGAATATTGCTTTCAGTTTTTAATCTCTTTGCATACGGACTCAATTTGATATTATGATAGAAAAAAGAGGTTAGTGGTGAAATAGAAGGGGATCACAGACCGGGAAAACTTAAATATCTCGTTAACCATAGAATATATGTGGGAAATTTTTTACCCATAGGTCTTCTGTGGAGGAAGTTAAATTTTGAGTGAAATTTTAAACATTATCAATGAACATAATAAATATCGCTCCAGAACATTGAATCTTCAGGCATCAGAGAACGTATTGAGTCCTGATGCCAGAGAAGCCCTGTCTTCTGACATGGCATCGCGATATTCCCTGCTTATGAACGGCGAGGATTCATACGGCGGCACCAGATTTACGCTTGAATTGGTTGAACTTACGGAAAAACTTACCGCCAGAGTTTTCCGATCGAAGTTTGCCGAGGTACGTCCGACTGGAGGTCACATAGCATCGCAGACAGTTATCCTCTCAACGATGAAAAAGAAGGAGAACATGCTCTCCATTCAGGAGAAGTTTGGGGGATATACCGGATATCAGAAAGAATATCTTCCAAAGATGTTTGGCATCCAGAACTATGATATTCCTTTCAACCCATCAACTCAGGAGATTATCCTTGATAATCTGGAAAAAGTTGTAAAGTCATCGAAACCCTCCCTCATGATTCTGGGGCAGTCCATATTTGTGAGGCACTACGACCTGAAACCTGTCAGGGAGATATGTGACAGACATGGTTGCGTTCTTGCATACGACGGTTCACATGTAATGGGACTGATTGGCGGGAATGCATTTCAGAAAGATGTCCTTCAATACTGTGACATTTTATTCGGATCAACGCACAAAACTTTCTTCGGTCCGCAAGGAGGCATAATATTGAGCAATGATGAAGATATAATGGAGAGAGTGAGAAGGAACCTGACCTGGAGAACCATGGATAATTACCATCCTTCAAGACTGGCAGCACTTGGAGTTGCTATGGAGGAGATGCTGAAGTATGGTGAAACTTACGCCAGATCAGTAACGGAAAATTCAAAGAATCTCGCGATGGAGCTTTCCAGAAACGGTATCAAACCGGAATATGAACCATGGTATTCCGAGACGCATCAGGTAATAATTTCAGAAACCACGATGAAAAAGTTAGGTCTCGACCTGGTTGGATTCAGCAAAATACTGGAGAAAAACGGTATCATAGTTGACAGGGAAGGTAGAATCGGGACTGCAGAAATATCCAGAATGGGGTACAGCAAAATGGATATCATAGCGGATCTCATTTCAAGAGCCGTAAAGGGAGAAGACGTTTCCGGAGAGGTTGAAGAGCTTGCTGGAAATCTGAAAATATCATATTGGGGTGAATAAGTTGAAAGTAAAAGATATAATGACCGTAAAAGGACTGGTAACTGTTTCCTCCACGTCAAAAGTGGCGGATGCCCTTTCGAAGATGAAGGAAACCGGAATTCATCAGGTGCCTGTACTGGCAGGAAAGAGATATGCAGGAATGCTTAGTTACCGGGATGTACTCAGGAGGAGAAGCATACAGACAAACGCCCGGACGGACAGATTCATGGTTAAGACGACCAAGCTCAGTTCGGAATCTGATATACTGCCTGCGATCAAGCTGTTCAAGGACAGCGGGCTCCCTGCTCTGCCTGTTGTCGATCAGGGAAAACTTTCCGGAATACTTTCAAGGACTGATATCCTGAAAAACATTGAAAAGATAGTGAAGCCCAACGGAATAAAATGCCTTGACATTATGTCAGATGATCCGGTTGTTGCAATAGATAATGAAAGTGTGGATCAGGCTCTTGAAAAAATCAGGGCCCTTGACGAGGACGAAATTCCGGTGGTTAACGGCGATAATAAGATCATCGGGATACTTAGCGTAGGACAGTTATCGTCCAATACGCTTTTCAATGAAAGCAAAAGGGACGGGAAAGCAAACTACCCGGGTGGCGCAGAGAAACCACAGATCAAAAGCGGATCAGTGGCAATTGAACCTGTCAGGGTATTTCTTGATACTTCCATTGAGGAATGCGCGAAGCTCATGATTGACAGCCGGCTGCACACACTGCCCGTTGTCGACGGTGGAGACAAAGTAATCGGTGTCGTTGGGGTTACCGATATTATCAATACCATTGACACCGGCGGGAACAGGGGAGGAATACTGATACAGGTTTCCGGCCTGGGGCCATGGGATGATGATCTCTATGACATGATCTATTTCAACGCGGATAAGTTCATCTCACGGCTTCAAAAGGTTGCGGGCACACGAAGCGGAAACTTCACGGTGCACGTGACCAAGCACGAGTCAGGCGGGAGGATCAAATACTCACTGCGGACAAAATTCTTTGGAGGCACCGTTAACATGTCAGTGAGCGATCACGACTGGAACTTTGGCAAATGCATCTCAAGAATAATGGAGACCTATGAAAACAGGCTGAAGAAGAGGAGAGAGAAATAGGCATGAGTGATGACCTGATTCACAAGATACTGGATTATGCCTCCGCCAGGTCCAAATACGCTGAAGCCAGATACATGGAACTGAGCGTTAACGAACTTTCCTACAGAAACGGAAAATTCGAGGGGGCAACTTTCGGTTCAGAGCGGGGGTATGCAGTAAGAGTCCTGAACAACTCTATTAGCATGGCTTACTCGGATTCTGAAGAGTGGCCCGCAATCAAAGCTTCCATTGACAAGGCTATTGACAGATCCAGCTTCCCGGGAAA
>JAJZOM010000182.1 GCA_021811505.1 Thermoplasmata archaeon
ATCTTTATGGCCTGATTTCAGGATATAATGCAACCGGATCCCTTATTTTTGGAATCCCTTTAATCTACCTTGAAAATTTCACAACTGTGCTCAAGCAGACGCAAAACCCATTCAAAAGCAATTCAGAGGCATACAATTACACCGGGATGGTTCTTGCATATTCCCACAGTATCATTGGTACAAGTTACCTGAACAATTTCTCCAGGTACTGGAACCATAGCCTTCTGACTCAAACCGTAGACGTTTCTTCATACCCTCTTCCCTATATGAACGGGGCTGTGAACAGCACCATACGTTCCACTTGGCCTGCGAATATCACAGGAGGAAACCAGGAGCAGATCTTCATATACAGATCTCTGGATCAGAATGTTTCCCTTTCGCAGTACGCCAATCCCACAATTTTTAACAATGAAATTACGCAACTTTCAGTATCGGTGACTGCAGGAGGTCTGCAGGAAAATGCACAGGCGAACGGATTCATCACCGATCACCTTTACATGTCGCCAGGGCAGTTTGTCCTTGATGCCCTCAACATTGATCTCAATCCCCAATATCAGTTTCTGGGCCGTGATTATGTCCTGCTTCAGGAAAGCACCAATGTGGTGATAAATTCAATACGAACTTTACTGAACGGAAATCCCCTTGTGGAGGTCAATTCCAACAACACGCTGGTCCAGAATTACGCGGCTCTCCTCAGATCAAAGGATGGCAATATAAATCAGTCAGTCAACGTGGAAATGAACAACGTGGGCTTCTGGAGATATCCGTTTCTTCCAACGCCCTTTGTGGCCCATCAGATGATAGGATATGATAATACTACAACCCTCATAATAGTGAATTTCCAGAACTCCTTCGGCATAGATCTTGTAAATCAGGCCACCGCAATCACCGTGCCTTTCCAGAACAGCATCAGGGGAAGCAGTTATTATGTGGCGGGGGGATCGGCATTCAGTTCCGAACTGGAACAGGAATCCATGACCGGTCTAATTACGGCTCTGGTGCTCGGTGTGATGCTTTCCGTTGTGATAGTTGGCGTGTTCTTCAGATCGCCCATTGCCGCATTCATACCACTTCTGCTTTTCATGTTTTCAGCAATTATCGGCATGGGAATTAACGGGTTGCTTTATGAGTACGTAATCCACTCTAAGGCCACATTCATAACTCCGACCCTGCTCCTTATACTCTTGCTGGGACTGACAACGGACTATGCAGTATATATTATGGCAAGGTACAGAAGGGAGCTGAGAAACGGCAACGGAGAAGCAGTCCTTAATGCATCTCAGTGGGCTGGACATGCTGTTTTCACCTCCGGTATAACGGTGACTGTGGCATATCTCATTCTCTGGCTCTCAAACGTCCCAATATTCAGCGGATCAGGACTGACAAACGCAATCGGGATAGCCTTCACCATTGTCATTGCCGAAACGATGCTCATCTCACTGCTGGCCCTTGGAGGGGAAAGGATATTCTGGCCTTCCAAGCCTTCCAGGATGACTCATGCTGCGATGGAGAACGGCATGAAGAATCTTGGATCATATATAGTCAGGAACAGAAACAAAGTATTCGTGGTCTTCGTTGTCGTGACCCTTGCTGCTCTTTATGTTTATTCAGTTACGCCCGTTGGAATGAATATATTTGCGCTTCTTCCTGCAAGCAGTGGAATTGATGCCATCCAGATCGTGAACGGGTCATTCCACGGCGATTTCTTCGAGAGGAATTTTATTGTCCTGTCATTTGCATCTCCACTCCTGCTTTCCAACGGCAGTTATAATACGACAGAAATGGCGGTCGTCACGCAGGTGGAAAATGAACTCTCCCTTAATTCCGGCATAACCCAGGTGTATGGGCCGACGTATCCCTATGGATATTACGTATCTCCAGACTTCTCCGGTATCCCGTCTTCGCAGGTCTCAAACTATACCTCATACATTAACCAGAACTACATAAGCCAGGTGGACTCAAGATATGCAGTGATCGATTTCCAGATGGGTAGTCTGGCCTACTCACAGAACGCCATATCTGCGAACTCCCTCATTCCCAGCGAGTTATCTTCCATCAGTTTGAAGGGTTTCAATTTCTATGTTGGGGGCATAACGCAGGGGCTTAGCGATGCCAACTCCTTCACGCATTCAACCTTTATCGATATAGTTCCGATACTTGCCATCTCCATCTTTGTCATTCTGCTGATACAGTTGAGTTCAGTGTTTACTCCGATCAGGCTCATATTGATGGTCATAGCAACCGTGATTATGTCTCTGGTTCTCACCTACATCCTCTTCTATTACATAGGAGGGGTACCCCTATTGATATTTCTCCCGCTTTTCACATTCATAACCCTTCTTGCAGTTGGAATGGATTACGATATTTTCATGATAACCAGGGTGAGGGAAGAGGTCATGAAGGGCAAAACCACGGAGGAGGCTATCAGGACGAGCATGGCTGAAAATGGTGGGGTGATTGTCACTCTCGGGCTCATCCTGTTTGTCACATTCTTTGCTCTGGATTTCACTGGAATAGAAATAATCCAGGAGATAGGAGTGGGAGTCGCCATGGGGGTTATATTCGACACAGCCATCAGCTGGCCGTTTTTCGTTCCGGCGGTAATGCTGATACTCAAGAAATACAACTGGTGGCCATCAAGGCTCGGTAACGGGAAGTGAGCCAGCCACTTTTATTTACCTGCCGGAATTTTCCAAGAAAAATAATAAATAGTCAGGTATAATGTGTGACCAACTGCCATGAAAACCTATTTGGATGTTACATTCTCGAGTGAAGGTGCGAAACCCAGTGA
>JAJZOM010000010.1 GCA_021811505.1 Thermoplasmata archaeon
TAGAAGCAACAAAGAAGCCTCATACAGATAGCTTACAGGCAGCGAGATGAATGAAGCTAACAGAAGCACTGTATAAACAATGGGTATTGTGAAAATTCGCCTAGTACTGAACCGCCTCCCGTTGATCCCACGATAAACCCTCCTTACCACAATAAAAGCAATGATCACGATCAGGAACAGCGAAGTGTCTGCGCCTCCAGATGTGGAGGTTCCGTTATACACAGACGCGAAGGGAAACATAAAATGCCAATGCTCATGTATTATAAATTTCTTGCCGGATTATGCAGCAGAATACGACAAGAGTTTATATGACAAAACATATTCTACCAAACTATGGACGTGATACGTGAGTCACTTGCTGGAAAGGTTGCAGTTGTCATTGGTGTGGGACCGGGGCAGGGCAACGCTGTAGCGAGGCTCCTGATTAACTTCGGATCAAAGATTGCCATGGTGTCGAGGTCAGGCAGCAGTTTTGGCCTTGTTGAATCATCTACGATTAAGATATTCAAAGGAGATGCGACAAACGAGGAGTCTATGAGGGAAATCAGGGACAAGATCATAGAATTCTACGGTGGTATAGACGTTGTTTACAACTCACCTGGAAAATACGAAGAGACAGGCAGGGATCTGCCACCCCCCTCTGATCTCATGGAAATGTTCAACAGCAATGTCGGGGCTCAATACAATGTTATCAGAGTATTTTCAGAAGCCATGAGGAAGAAGGGCGGAGCCATAGTAAACGTTGGCGCTTCACCTGCTATTTTCACTGGATCAAGCATTGCGTATACCATCGCAAAGAAATCCATTGAGGAGATGACCAGAAAATCGGCCGAAATGCTCAAAGCGTATAATATCAGGGTTAACGCTGTGCTCCCCGGTGCAGTGTCCAGAGAAGACAGGTTCAGGAAAACCTTTCCGTTTAATTTCGGAAAGATCTCCGATACTACCGATCTCGATGCCACTGAGGTTGCTTATGTCTCAGTATTCCTTCTGAGCGAAATGGCCTATGGAATCAACGGACAATCCATTGTCGTTGACAAGGGTATGAATACCCTCAGGCTTTCAAGAAAGTGATATTTAGATCAGCAAGCAGTAGACACCTTTTTCCTGCATAATCATAAAACTAAATATTGCCTCTCTCCATGTTAAGGCATGTTTAATGATGAACTCGCTGAAGTTTTCTCTGAACTGGCTGATATGGAGGAGATAGAAGGCCAGAAATGGGAATCCATAGCCTATCGCCGCGTTGCGATGAGCATTGCCGGACTTGGAGAGGACATCAGGGAAATTAGTCGCAGGAACGAATTAAGGAAAATAGATGGCGTTGGGGCGGCTATTGAGAAAAAAATACAGCAGTACATAGAAGAAGGCAGAATTACGGCCCACGATAATTTAAAGAAAAAATATCCGGTGGACTTCAAACAGTTGAGGAAAATACAGGGACTTGGCGCAAAGAAAATAGCATCCCTTTACGTGAATTTAGGCATCACCAATATTTCGGATTTGCGTGTGGCAATTGAATCACATAAAATTTCTAAATTGCCCGGATTTGGGGAGAAAACTGAGATGAATCTCTCAAAGTCCCTGGAAGTTAGCCTGTCAGCTGGACCGACAAGGATACCGC
Organism: Thermoplasmata archaeon; assembly: GCA_021811505.1. The sequence continues at coordinate 1,625 of JAJZOM010000010.1, forward strand.
TGGGAAAGGCTTACCCCGATATCATGGAACTAAAGAATTTCCTTGTTGAAAGCGGTCTTTTTGACAGGGTAACCGTTGCCGGATCCATCAGGAGAATGAAGGAAACCATCGGAGATGTGGATATACTTGCTATTGCCAAAGACAAATCAAAGGCTGCTGAAGTACTGGTCGGATCTGATCGTGTCTCTGGAACTGTTGTGAGAGGAGAATCGAAAATAACCGTGAATCTTAAGATAGGAATCACCTGCGACCTCAGGCTCATAGAGGAGGGATCCTTCGGAGCAGCGCTTCAGTATTTCACCGGCAGCAAGGAACATAACATACATCTCCGAAACATCGCCATTGCTTCAGGCATGAAGCTAAACGAGTATGGGCTTTTTAGTGAGGAGAGGCAGATTGCAGGATGGACCGAGGAGGAAATCTATTCGGGCCTCGGAATGGAATATATTGAACCTGAATTGAGGGAAAACACTGGAGAAATAGAAGCCGCCATGAACCACGCACTCCCTGACATCGTAGGTTATGAACAGATCAGGGGAGACACTCACACCCATACTGTTGACAGCGACGGATCAAATACAGTCGAAGAGATGATGCTGCAGGCCAGAAAGAATGGGCTTGAATACATTGTGTTCACTAATCACAGCAAGAGCCTGAGAGTGGCGAATGGCCTGGACGAAACAGGTTTCCATGAATTGAACAGGCGGATAGATGAAGCCTCCTCAAAATTAAACTTCCCAGCACTCAAAGGGGTCGAACTTGAAATTCTCAAGGACGGCGGCCTTGATCTTGGAGAAGCGGTGCTGTCGGAAATGGACTTCGTCCTGGCCTCCCTCCATCAATTCGTGACCGGGGATAGTGACGAGAATACGGGGAGGGTGGTAAGGGCAATACAATCTGGGCTCATAAATGGGGTTGCACACCCCACAGGAAGACTGATCGGAAAACGTGAGCCTTACAAACTGGATATGGACAGAATTATAGCGGAATGCTCCGCCGCAGGCGTATGCCTTGAGATAAATGGTGACCCCTTCCGATCCGATCTTCCCGCGGATATAGTGCGCAGAGCGAGCAACACAGGAGTGAAGTTCACGCTGGGGAGCGATGCACATAATGTCGCTGACCTTTCAAACCTCAGATTCGCAACCGCAATAGCCAGAAGA
>JAJZOM010000230.1 GCA_021811505.1 Thermoplasmata archaeon
TCCTCATAAATGAACCCAAGCGTCGTGGAAAGAATATCCATCAGGAAACCATAGAATATCAACAGGTGAAAACCAAACCTTACATTGCTTTCTTTCTCACCTGGATAATGTATCTGCCTGAACCATTTGTGAGCCAGTACATTAAGCAGAGTGGTGATCCCTGCGACACTGCCTCCGGTATTTCCATCACCTTTGTCCAGCTCATTGATTACCAGTCTCCGGTACCTTATGCCAGCAACAGCAAGCATGGAAAGGAGATACAGTGACAGTATCGAACTTACAGCTATCAGCGGATATTTCGGTACAAGTTTGTAAAAGCTGATCGTTCCCGGGGAATATATATTGTTGAATGTGAAAATCCAGCCGAGTATGATCGGAATCACTAGGATCAGGGAAAGCGCAATTTTTTTCTTCAGGGAGTTGTTTAAATTAAAGGTCAGTTCCGCATAGGTTTTCTTTCGGATTTTTCTCGTGACTTCTGGAATATTGATCTTGAATTCATGCGCATCGGGGACGTATGGACAGGCATAATAGCAATCCCTGTGATCGTAACACAGATTGGAATAGTAAAGAACGTCATTTCGGGTAATTATGTTCCCGGAATGAACCTCCGGCCAGACGGGGCAGTATCCCTCACAATATCTGCATGCGTTGCAAATGGTGAACTGCCGGACAGCGTCTTCCATGGTCCTGTCCCGGTCTGAAAAAATATCAAATTCTTCGCTCAACTCAGGGCCTCCTCTCCGGCGTTGATGCCAAACAGCGTGCCTATGGTCATACCAAGGCCGCCAAGATAGCCTCCGTTCAGGATGTTTCCGGCCATGATCTCTCCTGCAGCCCAGATGTTATTGAACGGTTTCCCGGATTGGTCGATCACTCTGGAATGATTATCAACCTTCAGCCCGAAATATGTGAAAGTGAGGCCTGGCCTGAGAGGATAGGCATAAAATGGAGGTTCATCGATGCGTCTGGCCCAGTTCGACTTGGCCGGATCAATATTTTTTGTGCCGTTCCCGTCCGGATTCGAAAAATCAAAGTGTGATATTTCGGGGCAGGCAGCATTGTACTCAGATACAGTTTTACGGAGTTCATCCGGCTTCAGCCCGAGTTTATCTGCCAGATCCTCAAGCGAGTTTTCCACAATTGGGGGATACAGTGGCGGCATGAATAAGCCCCAGCTCTTCCTGTCAAAGATGCTGAACGCAATCTGATCAGGCTGCTGGGCGATCAGCTTTCCACTGATTGCGTATCTTTTCGGCCATATGTCATACCCCTCATCAAAGAATCTTCTGGCAAATTTATTGACGACTATACTGAAGATCACTGAATCAACGCGAGTGACTATTCCCCCATCATATTTTGGGGATCTGGCGTCGACTCCCACCATATGCCCGTCATTTTTCTCACCCACTGAGGCTGCCCCATGCCTTATCATTTCCATCATCGGGGTCCCGGTGTTGTGGCTTGTACCGCGGATTATGAAGTTGTCAATGGCATCTCCCCACGCTTCCCTGAGTATGTTGAGATTGGATTCGAATCCTCCCGATCCGAGAATAACTGAATCACCCTTTATCTCAACCTCGTGACCCTGAATTCTGGCGGTAAGCGACTGGAAAGTATTATTCTCAACATTCAGCCTCACCAGTTCGGAATCATAAACTATGCGGCAATTGTCATATTTACCAAGATACTGGAAGTAAGTATTCAGGAGGGCTTTTCCACCTCCAAGAATGAACAGGTTTGTCCGATCCAGGTGAAGAGTTGATTTCAGTGCCTTCTGCCATCTCACACCATGCGATGAAGCCCAGTCAACCGCTTCACTGGAATGATCAACGACATATCCTGTCAGTTCGCTGTTCGATTCTCCCCTGGTAACTTTCTTAATGTCTGTTAGAAATTCGTCTCTCGAATATTCCTGCTTGAAACCATTCCAGCCCTCTCCATGTGCGATCCTGAAATTTCTTGTAAATTTGGAATTACCTCCCCTCTGGTTTTCCGGGGCTTTTTCAAGAACAAGAACCTTTTTTCCCTTTTGAGACGCGGTTATGGCTGAGCAAAGCGCCGCATTTCCGGCACCAACAACTATAACATCATAACCGCCGGCATCCATTTTGAATCCCTGTGATTTTCCCGTATGGGTAATTAGCGAATGATCATTAAGATTTTCTCTGGCAAAATTGATATTTTATTAACGTTTCCGTCAAAATATGTCAAAGAATATAGAAATGGTTATATTGTAGCAATGGCATGATTATATATATCACATGGCAGGACAAGACAAAAATAGAATAAGCACAATTTCCGGAAAATCCTTTGATGAGGTCAGAGATCGGCTTCTCAGGAGAACAATTGGCCTGAAGGAAAGAATCGGACTGAGGTATGATCAGCTTTATAAAGATTCTCTGCTCGACAACGTAAGAGTACTTCTGGCAGATCTGCGAACAAAAGAAGAGGAAGACACAAAGCTAATAAGAAGGGCACTGGAAACCGGTGTCATCAAGATAGGCAACGACAAGAAACCCACTCTGGATTACGAGATGCTGGACCATATAATCTCCGAGGATCTGTCTGATCCAAACCCCAATGATCTGCAGAGTGTGCTGCTTTCTGCAATGAAAATGTCAAACGATCTGCATAAGATACTCATGATAATGTCCGAGGAATACAAGGTTACAGGAATAGGCAATGTACTGAAAACACTGGCCGAGCATGAGATGAACAACAAAAACCGGCTTGCGGAAATATACGATGACATGATCAACAAAGATTACTGGTAAGCGGATTT
>JAJZOM010000198.1 GCA_021811505.1 Thermoplasmata archaeon
CAGGGTCTCTATTCCCGCTTTATCATGAATGGTCTTAACCAGATCTTCCTTGGCCCAGAAAGGTTCCATATTCGATGTGTTGCCAAATTTAAACTCAGCTTTACTGTCCATTGTTTCCGTCTCCGTTCCCCACAAGGGGGAGGTTATTTCCCGCGCCGAAAGACTCTTTAGTTTCGACCTTGAAACTGCTCTTTGTTATGGTGGGTTGAAAAATGGAGGAAATGATGTGAACCATCTTTCCAAAAGGTATGTATGCTATGAAAATCAGCGATACCAGTATATGTGCGGTAGTGACCGGGCTTATCTGGCTCATGCTGCTAACCTCAGGACTGAAAGTCAGAATGGAGACAAGCCAGGGGGAAACAGTGGCCATGAAATCTGGTCTTATGTAAAATGTCTGAGTTAACCCGAGAACGATCAGCACCAGAAGAATCGAAATGGCAAAATAATCATCGAGATAGCTTATCAGGCGCATTTTGTGTTGAGCAGCCCTTCTTGCGGTTAGAATCAGCAGACCAGCAAAAGCGACCAGGCCAGCTCCTCCTCCCATATATAAGGCAATAATGTCGTGCAACTGAAGGCTGATACCCATCGGGATTACCATGGCAAGGTGACCGAGGAGAGAGAACCATATTCCATAATGAAACATCATGGTTCCCACTATCAATACCCTGTCCTTTTCCATTTTTGGCAAAGTGTAAAAGGCGAAAACACGTTTGAACAAATCCTTGATTACATCTATAGGTGTAAATGTGTAAGGAACCACAGCGACAGTACGAAGGCCCGTTAATTCCCGGGACCGCAGCCATTGCGATACCCGATAAGCTATCCCGGAAACAAAGATTACCAGAGCAAGATATGGGATAATAACAAAAGCAATGATCTCAAGAAGGTAACTCATATTTTCACTCGGTCAGGAACTGCCTCACACCAAAGCCTGACGGGGGCGAGGTCGGTTTATTCCATCTTGTCACTGGGACGTCAAGCATCTTCTGTAATTCAGACAATCCGATACGATGCACATAGTCGGACATCCTCTCTCCCGGTTTACCATTACTCTTCCAGATATTGATAAGCTTACTGACAACAGCAACTGCTTCCCTGTATTCAGGAGTCCGCACAGGAATCCATGGAACAAGCACCCTTGCCAGTGCTGGACCGAAGCCAGTATTGCTGGTCTTGCCTCCAACAAGTATGGATAGCCCGGCCTTGTGTGGATCAAAGGTGATGTGGTCGCAGACATCCTTACATCTGCCGCAGCCTATGCATTTTTCCCTGATTATGTCAATGCCCACTGAGTTATCCTCTTTCTTGTATGCCTTTATTGCGTTTACAGGACAAACCATTACGAGTTCCGGGACTGCTTTGTCCAGTGAATCAGCCTTTGCTGGAAGGCACATCTTTATCTTTTCGGGATCGTAAGAGGGAGCATCCCCATAATGTCCAATTAATACTATATCCGCCACAAGGCCTCCACAACTTGTAGGACAGCCTCCCACATTGATTCTTAGCTTAGCAGGGAGAGGATCCTCTCCGGTGAAATATGACTTGAAGTTGTCATACAGCACTTTTGTCAGAGAGGGGGAATCCACAACTGCTGTGGTGCACGTGAGATATGCTGTGCATGAACCTATGGACCATAAGGTATTGCCGACGCCACCCACAAAGTATCCCAAGTCCTCGACCGCCTGCTTTATCTTCAGAGAATTGTCCAAGCTGTTTGCGAGGAGTTCGACATTCCCGGACCTGGTAAACCTGAGAGCGTGTATGCCGTATTGATCAGCTATCCCGGAAAATTTTCTAAGGGTATCCGTACTGAATCTTACATTTGGAGTTGCTCCAACTTTTACAGAGAAAACATGCTCACCACTTTCCGAAATGTGTTCAATTATTCCATGGTCATGAAATTTTCTATCTTTCCATTTTCCAACATTACCCTTTATTTCGTCAGGCAGGGAATCTGTATATGGGACAGGCAGCTTCTTCTTGAATCTACTGGCAGGAGTAATCAGTATTAATCCCCTCCATATTCGTCAGTAATCCTCTGAGCCCATTCTGAGTACATCCTTCTTTCTGCATCATTAAGCACGGCGCTGTTGATTATTCTGGTCTGTCCAGCAGGAATGCCCTGCAGATTCGTGGGCAGGGAATCTTTGACACCATCGATCACTTTCCCAAACCCTTCTTTGAATAACATGTCCCCTATCCTTTCCTTGTGTGGTGATTTCTCCTCCCATATCTCTATAATCTTCATGATGAAATCTCCGGCCTGTCTGTAGTCATCCAAAATCGCTACTGGCTTTGCCATCTTCGGTCCAAATCGACCTTTTATATTACCACCTGCGAGAAGGGCCACCTTTCTGTCCTTTCCTGGCTTAATGGCAGGAAACGCCCGACGAATGCAGTTCATTGACTTCTGGCACTTCCCGGCACTTATCTTGATTTTCTTTGTTCCCTCGTCCCATGTTATCGCCCCTGACGGGCATTCCTCAACCAGGTGATGTATATTCAGCTCACCTTCTTCTTCCTTCTTTCTCAGCAGGTCCTGATCAACATCAGGTGCCCCATCCCACATTCCTATGAACGCAAAATCAGCCCTGTGAGCAGCCCTGGCACAATCCATCGGGCATGCGCTGAACTTAAGTTTCACTTTAAAGGGGAATTGCTGGTTGGACAGATTTTCATAAATGGGCGGATAAGCAAGGTAATAATCCCTGGCAGCCAAAGAATCGTACATTGCATATTCACAAAGGGCCGGACCTACACACG
>JAJZOM010000223.1 GCA_021811505.1 Thermoplasmata archaeon
CGGTATCCATGGATTTTAGGTTTTCAGATTCATTAAGAAACATGAAACCGTCTGAAATACGCGAACTTTTGAAATATGCTTCAACCAAAGGTTTCATATCCTTTGGCGGAGGGATGCCCAATCCCGCTTCCTTTCCTATGGAAGACCTCAGGAAAATTATGGAAGATGTTCTTTCAGATTATGGCAGCCTGGCATTGCAGTATGGAAACACGGTAGGCCTGAATGATCTGCGGACGGAAATAAAACGGCTTGTAAAGGAAACGGAAAATATTTCTTCATCCGAGAGTGAGATAATCGTTACGTCCGGATCGCAGCAGGGGCTTTATGAACTTGCAAAGATTTTCGTCAATCCGGGAGACACTGTAATAACGGAAGAACCAACCTACATCGGGGCCATATCAGCCTTTGACGCCAATCTTGCCGAGATGCACTCCATACCAATAGACGACAATGGCATAAAAACAGACCTCGTTGAGGCTGAAGTTAAGAAACTTATTTCCCAGAACAAGAAACCCAAGTTCATCTACATCATCCCCACATTCCAGAATCCGACAGGAATAACGCTGAGCCTGGAAAGAAGGAAACATCTGGTCGAAATATCCTCCAGATACGAAATACCGCTTGTCGAGGACAATCCGTACGGTGAACTGAGGTATTCCGGCAAAAAAATTGCCTCACTGCGATCTCTGGACCCCTCAGGTCAGGTTATTTACATGGGGACATTTTCAAAAGTCATGTGTCCCGGACTGAGAATGGGATACACCATAGGTCCTGAAGATTTCATTGCGAAGGCGAACTTGCTGAAACAGGCACTTGATCTCTCGTCAAGCACATTTTCACAGTACGTTGCATGGCTCTATCTCAAGAGGGACATAATTAAAAAACAGATACCAAAGACCATAGAATTGTACAGAAAGAAAAGGGATACTATGTTGACTGCCCTGGAACAGCATTTCCCTGAAGGATCCACATGGTCAAAACCTGACGGCGGCATGTTCCTCTGGGCAAGCGTAGACAAGAAAATCAACACAACGGATATGCTGAAGGACGCAGTCAGGGAAGGAGTGGCTTATGTGAGTGGAAACGCCTTCTCCCCGGCAAGGGTGCAGGGAAACAGCATGCGACTCAACTTCACTTTCTCAGGAGAAAATGAAATTTTGACGGGAATAGAAAGGCTGGCCGGACTGATTGAGAAGAAACTGACAGTATCCCCGCCATCCTAAACTTTTTTCATTTCCCTGATATGTGGAATACAGATGATTACAGTTCTCGGCGGGACATTTGCAAAGTTGCATTCCGGGCACAAATTGATGATCAGGGCAGCTTTCGACACAGGAAATACTGTTATTCTGGGTCTTACCACAGACGACTATCTCAAAAATAACAAAACCTACTCGGAACTGACCTACTCCAAAAGAAAAAAGGCACTGGAAAACTACATGTCCCGACTTGGAGGCAAATTCGAGATACTTCCGCTGGGCACAAAAACAGGGAATACCGAGACTGAACCCGATTACGAAGCCATAGTTGTTTCAAAAGAGACCAGATACAGGGCAGAGACAATAAACGCAAAGAGAACTCAGGCTGGATTGAAACCTCTCAGAATAATAGAGGTTCCAATAGTTCTTGCAGAAGACCTTTTTCCAATAAGTTCCACAAGAATCATTGAAGGTGAGATCAGGCCGGGTGGTTCCAGAATTTTGCCTGTAAGGGTTGGAATTTCAACTGAGAACGACCTGAAACGGAACTCACTTTCGCGGTTCCTTGGAGTCATAATGAAAAATTTCACTGTAGAGATCAATCCGGACTATAGCCTGGACTCGGATCAGCCGTTCGGTGAGGACACGCATGCATTTGCACTCAAGAGGGCAATGGAGGCTCTGAAGGACAGAGATTACGGTGTAGGTATAGAATCCGGCCTATGGAGGGAACCTGTTTCAGCCAGATACCTGGAAACACACGTATGTGTTGTCATAGATCGTTTTTCCAGGGTCACGAAGGGTACCAGCAGCGGCTTTGAGCTCCCGGAACAAATCGTTGAACTAATGAAACGGGGATACAATGAATCAAAGGCATTCGAGATAATGCATGGTATTGCGGATGTAGGGAAAATCGGTGGAGTGGTCAATGAAATATCTTCAGGGCTTGTCAAGCGCAAAGACCTGATTTATGAATCAGTCAGGAACGCCTTTATACCGAGAATCGGGGCACGATATTTCGGCCTGGATTCAAAACATTAATCCAGAGATTTCTGTCAAAACGGTTAAGTATCCGGCCATAATAGTTACTTCGTGAGGAAATGGTAGCCAAGGAAGAGATCATGGAACAGTTGAAACAGGTATCTGATCCGGAAATCGGAATGGATATTGTAAACCTTGGACTTGTTTACGATGTGGAGATCAACGGAGATAGGGTTTACATTCGCATGACAATGACCGCCCCTACATGTCCCGTAACTCCATGGATTCTCTCTGAGGCTCAGAGGGTGGTGGAGAATCTTGAAGGAGTTGAGGCGGCTGACGTTGAGCTGGTCTGGGATCCTCCATGGAACCCAACTATGATGACAGATGAGGCAAAGGAAGCCCTCAACATGGGATAGTTTAATCCAGTACTTCATAACAGTTCACGATCCCCGTCGCAAGCTCCGTTTAGCTGAGGAGTGGTTGACACAGTAACGGCTGAGATTTTCTACTTTCCATTACACAAATTTCAGGTTCATAGCCTAGAAAACACCATTATTGCATCCTTCATGCTAAGGCACAATCG
>JAJZOM010000038.1 GCA_021811505.1 Thermoplasmata archaeon
TTTCATGGTATCGTTATTTTATATTCGGGTATTTATTTTTCTATACAGGCGAAGAATCATTTTAATGAAAGTTAAGATAGGGTTGATCGATGCAAAGAATCCGTATCATTGATCTGGGAGATCTTGAGCATGGCAAAACTGTAGAATTGTGTGGGTGGGTACAGGATATCCGCAAACTCAAGAATGTCGCTTTTCTTGTTATGAGAGATCATACTGGAACAGTACAGGCAACCCTGAAACCCAATGTGATCGGAAATTATGATGATTTAACGCAGTTAAACAGAGAATCTGTAGTTAAGGTAACCGGCCTGGTCGACAGGAAATCCGGAGCCAAGAGCGGAATAGAGATCCAGGCTCAGAACGTATCTGTACTTAACAGATCTTCTGCTCCCCTGCCTCTCGGCATAAATGATCCTGTGGAAGCGGACCTGGACACCAGGCTGAACAACAGGTATCTCGATCTCAGGAAACCTGAGAAAAATCTGATATTCCGTGTGGAGAGTTCTATTCTCTGGGGCATGAGGAAGTATCTCATGAGCCAGGGCTTTGTGGAAGTGCACACCCCGAAAATTGTGGCATCCGCGACAGAAGGAGGCGCTGATCTTTTCAGGGTGCAATACTTTGAAAAACAGACTTACCTGAATCAAAGTCCGCAATTATACAAAGAAATCCTTATGGCTTCCGGAATGGACAGGGTATTTGAAGTGGGGCCAGCATTTCGTGCAGAGGAACACAATACTGTACGCCATCTTAACGAGTTCACATCGGTGGATATAGAGATGAGTTTTGCGGATCATAACGATGCAATGACTATGCTTGAGAATGCAGTTAGATCAGGAATTGAGGAAGTTGTTTCCAAGCATTCACAATCAATGGAAGAAATTGGAAAGAAGCTTACCGTACCTGAGGTTCCCTTTCCCAGAATTACCTACGGTGACTGTATAAAAATTGTGGAAAAGGCTGGATTCACCTTCAATTTCGGCGAAGATTTTGGAACCGACCAGCTAAAAGAGATCGGAAAGCATTTTCCCGGCTTCTATTTCATAACAGACTGGCCAGCCAGTGTCAGACCGTTTTACACCATGCCTAAACCAGAAGACCCGAAACTTACCAACTCTTATGATCTTCAATATGGTGAGAAGGAGATAACATCCGGTGCCCAGAGGGTACACGATCCTGAATTGCTTGAAAAAAGATTCAAGGAAAAAGGTTTGAACCCCTCAGACTTTGAGTTTTATATCAAGTCTTTCAGGTACGGTATGCCCCCTCATGCCGGTTGGGGGCTTGGCCTAGAGAGGCTGACTATGATTCTCCTTGACATTCCGAACATAAGGGAAGTTACATTATTTCCGAGGGACAGACTGAGAGTTGTTCCCTGAAAATTTCTTTCTTTTTTCACCCTCTCCGAATACAGTTTCTTCAAACTCTTCGTAACTGGCGATTTCTAGGTCATCTCTTGAAAATTTCTTTTTAGACATTATGACCGATCTGATTAGTATTTACGGAATATATAAACATTTCCTGCGTAATTCCGTTATAATTTCGAGAAATTTAAAAGTAAAATATCCCACTATTGCCTTATGCTTAACATGAGTGAAGCGTCGACAATTAAGAAAGTGGCAGTTATCGGTGCCGGAAATATGGGTGCGGCCATTGCTGAAGTAATGGCATATAATGGCATCAGCGTAATGTTGAAAGACCAGGATCAGTCGCTGGTCGATTCCGGGATGAAGAGAATAGAGAAGTTCATCAGGAGCCAGGTTTCTTTTGAGGATAAGAGAGCACAGAAAGAAATAGACCGAATTGAGAAACTTGGTATCACTCTGAACCCGGAGCAGAAAGAGAGTTTAGTAAGCAGACTGAAGCCGGCAATTACTGAAAACAATATTCATGAGGTGCTTGGAAGAGTGAAACCTGTTCTTGACTATGAAGACCTTAACGGAGTCGATCTTGTCATAGAAGCAGTGTTTGAGAAAGAAGAGATAAAAAAGAAGGTTTTCAGGGACCTGTCACGACATATTTCTACCGAGGCAATTGTGGCTTCCAATACCTCTTCTCTGAGCATAACGTCACTTGCAACTGCACTTGAGGTACCTTCACGAGCAATAATTGCACATTTCTTCAATCCGCCGTATACACTGCCGCTGGTGGAAATAGTTCCTGCAATCCAGACATCCCGGAATGTTGTTGAAAAATTGACGGGATTCATCGGAGGATTGAGAAATCACAGGCAGCAGATGGTACCCATAGTGGTGAAAGAGGTTCCCGGGTTCGTCGTCAACAGGATACTGGTCCCGATGATAAACGAGGCAGTATTTCTTCTTGATGAGGGTGTTGCTTCAAGGGAAGATATTGACCGGGCAATGAAACTGGGTGCCGGTATGCCAATGGGACCGCTGGAACTGGCCGATATGATCGGACTTGACGTGACGCTTGATGTGTGCAGAATATTCCATGAACAGTACGGAGATTCAAAGTACAGGCCGTCAGTCCTTCTGAAGAAAATGGTGGATGCCGGTATGCTGGGGAAGAAAAGCGGCAGAGGTTTCTACCAGTATTAGATTTATTTAAGCTGCTTCACGTCTCTCTGATGCCTGTTCAGCAGGACTATTGTCGGAGTGACGGCATATTTTGATTTTGATATTCTTGATATTGAAATCAGAGCGGTTCTTTTCACGTTGTTTGTGAAGAATTTATCTATCTCCTTCAGGAGAGATTTGTTGACTTTCAGCTCCACGTAAATGGGGTTTCCCATGTG
>JAJZOM010000284.1 GCA_021811505.1 Thermoplasmata archaeon
TCTCTTGATGTCATTCTTTGCGATTCCCCTGACATTGAAACCAACATTGTCTCCGGGTTCTGCACTGGGCATGTTTTCATGATGCATTTCAATTGTCTTTACTTCGCCCTGCTTGTCAGCAGGCAGGAAGGTCACTTTATCTCCAACCTTGAGAACACCTGTCTCAATTCTTCCAACCGGAACAGTTCCAATACCAGTGATAGAATATACGTCCTGAATTGGGAGTCTGAGGGGCTTGTTAGTCGGCTTCTCAGGTACCTTAAGAGAATCAAGTGCCTCCAGAAGTGTAGGGCCGTTGTACCATTTCAGATTCTCGGATTTCTTCACTATATTGTCCCCTTTATATCCACTGATGGGGATCATCGGTATGTTTTTGTATCCGATTGAAGCAAGCAGCTTTTCAACATCTTTCTTAACCTCTTCATATCTCTGCTGGTTGAATGGAGGCTGAACTGCATCCATCTTGTTGATGATTATGATAAGCTGCTGAACACCAAGAGTTCTTGCAAGGAAAGCGTGTTCTCTTGTCTGTGCCATTACACCTTCTCCTTCCCTGGCAGAAACGACAAGCATAGCCGCGTCTGCCTGACTGGTTCCGGTAATCATGTTTTTGACAAAGTCTCTATGACCCGGGGCGTCGATTAATGTGAAGTAGTATTTGCCAGTTTCAAACTTTCTGTGTGAAAGATCGATTGTGACTCCCCTCTCTCTTTCTTCCTTGTACTTATCCATTACCCAAGCGAACTCGAATGTAGCTTTTCCTTTTTCCTCGGCCTGCTTTCTGTATTCCTCAATAATATGTGCTGGAATCTCGCCATGCTCGAAAAGTAACCTTCCTACTAGCGTTGACTTTCCGTGATCGACATGACCGATTGTTACCAGGTTTACGTGTGGTTTCTGCTGCGCCATTTATTTTCACCTAATTTATTATCCAGATTCTTTCTGCCTATAAGGGCTTTATTTAACTAAAGTCCAAAGTCTCTGAAGACCTTACCCGAATACCGTTGAGCATATATAGACTTTTTCAAGATAAGTGCGATGTCCCACAGTTCCCTAATCAGTGCTATCCACAATCATTTGTTATCTCTATGACTACATACTTAATTCCCGTATAGCTATTAGAATCGGCTCAATGAGCATTCCAGTGATCTTATCACTTTAGATTTACAAGCTTTTTTCAGTGTTTGGGTGCATAGTTCATTTGACAAACGCAAATTGAAAAATGGTTAAATACCAAAGGAAAATAGACAATCCATGGATGCGGACGCTAAAATAAGGACGCTGATAACCATTGCCGCTGTGATTACAGCAATTTGGGGATACACTGTAGTGATCCATCCATTCTAAATTTTGAAGGAAACGGTTCCCCTTAATTATTATAATATCGGCCATTATTACCACTATGGAATTTGTTGACCAGCTTAGAAACCTGCACGAGCAGATCCTGTTTAAAGGAGATTTGCACGTGGATACTGCTTTTAAAAATATAGTCATCTCAGGAATGGGTGGATCAGGCATCGTAGGGAATATATTCTCAGAAATTTATTCCAGAAAGCCCGTTCATGTCGTATCGGATTATGTTCTTCCGGAATTTGCAGACAAAGACACCCTTTTCATCGGAATCAGTTATTCCGGAAACACGGAGGAAACCATTGCCGCGCTTGAAGAGGCTGAGAAGAGAGGATGCCAGGTACGGTTGATAACCTCTGGCGGAAAACTCGCAGCTTCTGGTCACACATTAGTCAGGATCCCGCAGAATATCCAACCAAGAAGTGCGATCGGATACATGCTGAAACCACTTCTCTCATCATTCCTTAAACTTCCTGAGGAAACCTATCTCGGGATTTCGAAGTTACTGGAAGATATTGACGGAGACAATACTGAAGAAAAGAATCTGGCTATGGAGATTTTTAAACACCGCTCGATTCCTGTCATTCTCGGATATCACCCGTTCCGGTGGGTAGCATACAGGTGGAAAACGCAATTCAATGAAAATTCTAAGATAATGGCCTTTTCTAACTATTTTCCGGAGTTAAACCATAATGAGACCATGCCCCTGAAAGACACGTATGAAAAGGATAAATTCATGTTTCTGGCGTTTGACGGATCGCAAAACAGCAGGATATCAAAGAGGATGAATGTCACTGCTGAGATTACAGGTACAAAGTTCCATGTTATAAAAATAAAGGGCAGTAATCTGCTTGAACAGCTTTTTTACCTCATACATTACGGAGACTATGTGTCATATCACCTTGCAGGCTTGAGGGGAATTGACCCGAACGATGTGTCTCTTATCGAATCTTTGAAAAAGAAAATTTAGTCCCGGGAAAGTGTCTGGGAATTTCCCGGAGGGAGGATTGATTCCACTTCTTCCCTGTCTATTCCCAGAATTTTTGAAACCTGCTGTGCTATTAATGTTCTTTTTTCGTCTCCAGGCGTAATTATTATGGTGTTGTCAGATAAACTGCCGCCTTCAGTCACAGGAAAGATCATCGGGATCACGTTGCCTTTGTAGTCTTTCATCACTATTCCAAGTTTCATGGGAAGATCGAAGAGGTAGTTTCTCTTGCCTCTGACGATCCAGGCACCTGTGGACACGAACTCTCCAGACTCAGGCGTCTTGCTCACCTGAGAAGGCAGAACCCAGTAAGCTGAACCACTCCTTATGCCGGCGGGCCATGCCCTTGAGAATGCTACCGAAAAAGCACATGCTTCGTAAATAGTTGAATCGCCTGGCTTCGTTT
>JAJZOM010000228.1 GCA_021811505.1 Thermoplasmata archaeon
TTATGTTTGCCAGCCTGTCGTCGGCGATTCTCCTTATGTTGTTCTTCAGTTTTGAAGGATCTACATTTTCTGCATACATTACCTGGATGCTTGCAACATGCGGGTCGTCTATTCTCCTTCCAATCTGGGAAACGATCCTCACATGTACCTCCTCTATATCGCCTCCGTGCTCCTTGATAATGTCCTGCGCTATGAGATTGGAGAGCACATTGTAAAGCTTACCGACATGCGTGACAGGATTCTTTCCTGCAGCGGCTTCCATACTCATTGGTCTGTATGGTGTTATCAAACCGGTGACCCTGTTTCCCCTTCCAACTGAACCGTCGTCCCCGTTTTCCATTGAAAGTCCCGTGACTGTAAGATACTGTCCGGATTCTTTTCCGTCCTCGTCATCCGCCGTGTTTATAAAAATCTGAACCTCTTTGTCTGTAATGTTATGTGCGTTCTTGCTGATAAGTTCCCTCAGCTCTTCCTTGACTGAGAAGTACTGTCGGGAGTCCTTGACAAATTTATCGACATATGCCGCTGCAACTGTAAGATTAATCTTTTCCTTCTGCCTGAAGCCCATAACCTTGATATCGTACCCGATTGCGGGAAGCTTGGACTTCAGTGATGGGCCATTCAAAAATCTCTCAGTTTCGTACACCAGTTTTTCTGTATCGGTAAATGGCGCAAATCCCACTCCGAAGGAAGTGTCGTTTGCCCTCAGTTTTGAGGTATCATATATTTCATTCAGGTCCACCGAACCATGACCTATCCTGCAGTCTACCATGACATCTGCGTCCAGATCAAGATGTTTAAAATTGCTGCCTAAATATTCACGTGTGGCCTTAATCGCAATAGATTTGTACGGTATCCTGTCATTTCCAACTTTTGTGGTTGCCCTTCCACTGAGAAGGATATAAGTCGGTTCCAGTACTTTTCCTCCGCCAAATGCCGGGGCAGACTGACCTCCAACAACCTCTACCTGATCAGTATTGTGGTGCAGTATCTTTCCGTATTCCTTAAGGTAATATCTGCTTAATGCCCTGCTGACAGATTCAGCAATACCGTCCGAAACGCTGTCTGGATGCCCAATGCCCTTCCTTTCTACGATCTCGACCTCTCTCTTTACTGTTGGTATCTGAATTATTCCTTCTACCGCGATATTTCTTTCCATTGAATTGCCTCTTTTCGTGTGATTTTAATATTAAAATAAAGGTTTTGTATTTGAATTAAACAAATTACCAGTATAGCGAGCATAATTACTGAGAGTAATCTTGTTATTCATTATCATTGGGACCTGTGAAAGTGAATTAAGGAGGTAGGCATTAAGGTTGAATAATGAGGATTCTTGCTAGTGTAGATGACAAGAGCAATCTGGATCACTTTCTCAGGAGTATATCGCAGTTTGTCACGGAAATTTTTGCCAGCGGAGGGACGCACAGGTTCCTGACAGATTCCGGAATAAAGTGCACAAACATTTCACAGTTGACCGGATTCGAAACGCTACTTGACGGGAGGGTTAAAACTCTGCATCCAGCTATTTTTTCCGGAATTCTGTCTGAGCGCGATGAACTGGGAACATCCCAGCTGAAAGAACATGGCTTTCCGCAATTCGACATGGTTATAGTAAACCTTTATCCCTTTGAAAAAGCTGCAAAAACTCATGACCTCCATGAAATGATTAAAAACATCGATATTGGCGGCTTTTCACTTTTAAGGGCTGCCGCAAAGAACTATGAGCATGTGATAATCCTGTCTGATCCACAGCAGTACGAATCTGTGATGAATGAACTGATCCAGAACTCCAGAATATCACTGGAATCAAGGAAACGGCTCGCTCTGAAGGCATTTGCAAGAGCCGCTGACTACGACATCGCGATTTATAACGCCCTTACCATGGACTTCCTTGGAAACGCACCGGCCAGAATGTATCTTCGGGGAATCAAGGGAAAGGAACTGAGGTATGGGGAGAATCCTGATCAGAAGGGGTATGTCTATTCGGACGGGACTTCCCTTGGAGTGGCAAACGCGGAACAGCTCCAGGGGAAAGAACTGTCATACAACAACATTCTTGATGCCGATTCTGCATTCGAAACCGTTCTGGAGTTCACGGAACCTACCGCCGTGGTCCTGAAACACAACACCCCATGCGGAGTGGCTACTTCCGAGAACATATCGACTGCATTGAAAATGGCCATTGACGCTGACTCCGAATCTGCTTACGGATCGGTTATCTCGCTTAACAGGACGTTTGACGGGGCCTGCCTTGATGTGCTTTCAAGGCTCTTCGTGGAAGTGGTGATTGCACCGGATTATACGCTGGAAGCGATGGAGGGACTTAAAAAGAAAAAGAATCTGCGCGTCTTGAAGGTATCTATGACGCCTGATGAAAACCTGAGAGTCAGATCAATATCCAACGGATTCCTCGTCCAGAGCAGGCTTAAGACACAATTCGGAGATCTGGAACTGAAAACAGCAGAGAGCGCGACCGAATCGCAGCTTGCTGACCTGAAATTTGCATGGAAGGTTGTAGCCCACTGCCGCAGCAACGCCATAGTCCTTGCCAAAAACGGAGTCACTGTTGGGATAGGAGGAGGGCAGACCTCCAGAATTGAAGCAATGAGGGTTGCCATTCACAGGGCCGGAGAGAAAGCGAAAGGTTCTTCGCTGGCTTCGGACGCCTTTTTCCCGTTCTACGACAATGTTGAACTAGCGGCATCCGCGGGAGTGACTTCAATGATACAGCCCGGTGGT
>JAJZOM010000220.1 GCA_021811505.1 Thermoplasmata archaeon
GAAAAGGGCTCAGATTGGAATTATAAATTCAAAGGTCTCTGGTTATTTGGGCTCGTAGTCTAGCGGTATGATGTCTCCCTGACACGGAGGAGGTCACCGGTTCGAATCCGGTCGGGCCCATTTATAGCTATTGGTAAGTCTGGTTTTAAGTTAAGTTCCGCATGATAATCAGTGTCAGTGTGAGATGTTGAACTCCTATTTTACCCTGTTTTCCTAACATTGTCGAAAATTGTGTATGTGCACATGTACGAATGCGGGGAAAGTGCAATCTCTAGATTTTGAGAATATCCGAAGCCTCGCTGCTCTCTGGTGAGATATACAAGTTTTCTCTTTTCAACCGCGACAGGAACAACGTCCAGATAATTCAAGTTCTTTCTTATGCTTTCAATTGTCCTGTCTGCAAGTTTTTCCATCATCATTGAAAGGAACGGGGATAGTAATTACACAAAGACTTGCGCTTTTATACGATCGGATCTCCTATTTTATACCGGCCATATTTTGAGGAATGATTTGATAGTGCGAAATGATCGTTCAATCTGCCACTGTTTCTTGTATGCGGATATAACATTACCTTTCAGAATATTGGCGTTGTTTGCGATGAGGAAATGCCCTGTGAATCGTTTCACGCAATTTGAGGAAAATAAACGGAAATTATTTTCGATTCGTACTGATGAAGATATACAAAAACTAAAATAACGATGAGTTCATGAATTATATATTAAGGTAAATGTAGGCTTGCCTTGTAGAATCTTGGAGTTGAAACATATAAGTAGGATATTGGATTTCTGTGCGATCCTGAAACTGCACCGGGTTCAGCCGAAATATCTGAAAGCGAAGGAAGTACATATTGGCGAAGCAGACCATTTTCATTTCATAGCAAAGGAAGGCAACCAGTGGTTATTCTACAGAAACACCGGTAAAGACCTGTCAAAGAACGAACAGAAAGCCCTGCAAGAGTATGCAAAATCAGTTGGCATATCTGGGGAAATTCAATATATAAACGGACTTTTACAAATGGTGATCCCGGATCACCAGGGAAAATTTTATGACAGTATCAATGAAATCCGGGGATGCAGAGTGATGCCTACCACCTTGCAGAAAGACGGTGACGTATACTTTTGCATAGAATTCCACGAGAACAGCATGAAGCGCGTCAGCGATAAAATTCTGGACTTTGTACAAACAGACGGCCCATACCGGAAAACCATTCTCTACATGGGCAGACAGAAGTCGAATCTGCCATATCTTCTCAACCTCTATATGTCATTTGGAAACAGTCTTCAGGACTTCAGCCTGATTAAAACTCGCTGGGAATTCAATGAAGTAGACATTGTCTCAGGAAATGACAGAGTATTCCAGAATCATGGTATATTTGTTCCAAAGCAATTCATTGACGGGGAAAATGACACGCTGATCTGGAGCATGGAAAATGCTGACATGAAAACCAGTACAAATTACGAAATAGTGGATGCAGAGGATCAAGTTGTCGAAACCAGAATAAAAACAAAATTTTTTGCCGACTTTTACAAGAATGTAGTAAAGAGCTATAGCGGACCGGTTTTTTACGGTGCAAAATGTGATGGCACGGGGCTCTCCAGCTATTATATAGTTGAGAAAAGGGCTCAGTCAATGTTTCTTACTGGTCTGAATAACCATCTTAACAGGCCGGCAAGAGTCCAGCATAAAAATTATCTGCAGGAGATCACGGACCTCAGTAAAATTGTAAACACGAACGAATTTCCATTCTGAGCAATAGAATTCCGAACAGAGTTCTAAAGCATAACAGACTTCATAGAGAGGCGATGGTTACGCGTATAGCCCTTTCATGTCCTCACCAGCTCTCCTGCTCCTCAACACTTCGTTTACTATCTTCTCCGCCTCATCCTTGTTTATGCCAACTTTGTCTGTCAGGAATACCTTAATCTCCTCTTTACTCTTCCCCTGGCCTACCATGTCCTCAATCATCATGTGCATACGCACAGCAACCTGCTTGTTAAACTGCTCCTCGAGTTTAAGTGCGCGTACCATCATATAGAGTGATGATAGGAGGATGTTCAGACCTAGGTTGAGTTCGCTTTTGGTAATGCGTTCAACAGCAAGGTCCACCCTCGATATTATCTCCTCATTCATCCCGAACAGCATGAATTTTGATATGTCGATTCTCTGATTGAGAATCAGAAGAGTTCTGTAGGTGTTTAGTCTCAGCATGGAGTCCATCACGGCAGTCTCAATACCTGTTCTAACCGTAATATGAATTGTATCGGGATGAAACCCCAGAAGAAAAGCGAATGGAACATTCTCATTTTCCATGATGAGGTGATATGGATCCTCGCTGAGTTTCCATGGAAGGTCAACGAGATTCTTTGCGTTCTCCTTTCCGTCACTCAGCCACTCAATCACTTTTTCTTTTATTGACATAAACATGAATTAATAGCAGTGTAATGATATAAGTTTTCGTATTGTTTCTATAGTTTTTATCTCTGATTGAATTGAACTATCCTGTTGTTCAATAGATTTTTGACAGTATTCCATTCAGAGTCAGTTATCGAGTACATCATGGTGTCCCGGTATGTGCCGTTTCTCCTGATCCTGTGATTCCTCAACCTGTCCTCAAACTTAGCCCATAAATCGGAAGGATACCGGGTGTAAGCGACCTCCACGGTACGATGGTTGTATTTCACTACTTTGTATCTCGTGCTTCCAACGATGCGGTTACTATCTTTCATAACAATCACAAAAGGATATTCACATTTCAGTTCCTGATTCCCGAAGGGTTCCGTTATCCACGCCGTTACAGCATCAACAGAGTCGAGTAAAGTTGACATCCATGTAAAGTCCGAGGTTCTTCCGGCGCGTTAAAGAGTTTCAACATGATCTTCCCTTAGTTGTTCTAACCTGACATATCTACCCTCCAGGGTGCACGGTCGCAAGTCTTACATATTCCGTGGATCGCGGTTATGACTTTATTGCATCACAATTACTTGAATTGCTGAATGTCAGTTAAAATGCCATAAGAACAGAAACACTTATGGTTTCTGTTTCTTTGCATTAATATTATTGATTTCTCCGAACAAATGCTGTCTTTTTATGGCACAACTAAAAATACGTCACAATGTTCCGGCTTCAATGGCAGATTCTTTTCTGAATGAGAAAATAGCGCGTGATGTTGTGAGGATAGATTCGTCGAGGAATTTCAAGGTACTCAATAAGTTAATGGTTATATCGGGGTTGGGATATACTTTTGATGCCATTGCAATTGCCTTGATTGCATTCATTCTTCCAGTGGTCATAGCACCTTTCCACCTTTCCGGGATACAATCTGGTATTCTCGGAGCGAGTACACTGATTGGATATTTTGTAGGAGCGACATTCTGGGGACTTGTAGGAGATAAATACGGCAGGAAGCAGTCAATACAGTACACGCTCATAATATATGCGATTTTCAGCTTATTGAGCGCCTTTTCAACTAATTTTTCTGAACTCACAATATTCAGAATCATCGCTGGTTTCGGGATTGGTGGAGAAAGTGCGGTAATAGCCCCGTACTTTAGCGAATTTGTCCCCAGAAAGTTCCGAGGAAGATATACCGGGATGTTAACCGGCTTTTTCTCTTTCGGATTCATAATTTCAGCCTTCCTAGGATATTTCCTTGTACCGATACCCAATATAGGCTGGAGAATAGCCTCGATCATTACGGCTTTGCCGATATTTTATGTTATAGTGTTAAGATTCAAGCTACCGGAATCTCCAAGATGGCTGAGACTCCATGGAAAAGACTCTGAAGCGGATTCCGTGCTGAATACCGTTACAGGAAGCACTGAATTACCAGCTGAAATTGATGGAAAACCTTCAGAAATCTACATAAGTGAGATAGTTAAAGTGCTCGGTAACGCCAAGCGGGGAAACAGCTTCAAACAGATCTGGTCAAAGGCATACAGAAAAAGAACTTCCATGCTCTGGATCCTCTGGTTCACCACCGGATTTGCTTATTACGGATTCTTTGTTTTTGTTCCGACACTCCTCGTTGACAAGGGGTACACCCTCATAAGAACTCTTTCAATGTCCCTTCTCATCTTTATAATGCAGTTCCCAGGATATTATTCTGCGGCTTTCTTTATAGAGAGATTCGGAAGGAAAACCGGAGTTACAACCTATATGATCGGCGGGGCAATCGCGGCCATACTGCTGAGCCAGTCATCAACGACGTTAGAGATAATTATACTTGCTTCGGCAATGTCGTGGTTCCTTAACGGTTTGTTTGGTGGAGTCTATATCTACACACCTGAACAATATCCCACAGACTTCAGAACCTCCGGAATGGGTTATGCGTCATCGTTCGCAAGAATCGGTGCCATAATATCTCCAATCGCTTTCGGAATTCTCGCCGTTTCCATCCATTTCTCCGGTGTGTTTGTAATCAGCTTCGTTGTGATGCTGTTCGGAGCAATATCGGTGTTGATTCTTGGCACGGAAACAAAGGATAAGGATCTGGAGAGGACAGGATCTGCGTCCGAGGCTTTGTGAGAAGCCATTATTTATTTTAAAAAATTATTAACCGGATTTCGTCTGGAGGTCTCAAGATGGTTAGCAGTTATTTATTGAAAGATGGACAATACTTTGATCACAATAAGGGTGAATTCATCAATGGAGATATTTTCATAATTGATGGAAAAATAAGCCTTAACGAGTCCAGTCCTAAAGAGAAAATGGAAGTGATAAACTGCCGTGAGAAATTCATCGTCCCCGGTTTTTTTGACTGCCACGTGCATCTGAACTGGAGCGGAAGCAGTAATCCAATTGATGATACGATTAAGGACGGTCCGGTTGGTGCAATTATAAGGGCGTACAGAAATTCAATGAAATCTCTCGCCAGCGGGATAACCAATCTTGTCGATGTCGGTTCATTTAATGATGTAGCTATCAATCTTGCCGGAATGATAAATCGTGGAGTTATATTTGGGCCGGATATCCTTGCTGCTGGCAGGATTCTATGCATTACTGGAGGACATGGGGCTGGCATGGGGTACGAGATCAATGGGCCTGTCGAGGCACTTTCTGCTACAAGAACCCTCATAAAGAAGGGAGCTGACTTAATCAAGATAGCCGCTACATCTGGAGCGTACGGTGACACAGGTGCTGAGAAGCTGGAATCATACCAGATGAATGAAGATGAAATACGTGCTGTCACGTCAGAAGCCCACAAATTCTTCATAAAAGTTACTGCTCACGCCCTGAATTCTGTAGGAATACATAATGCACTGATCAATGGCGTAGACGTGATTCAACACGGCGCATTTCTCAACAAGGAAGATGCAGCATTCATGTCTAAGAATAACCGGTCTCTTGTGCCAACACTGTATGTTTACAGAAAACTGGCTCAAGGAGGGCCCGGAGTCATGGGAAAGGCAGTCGAGAAATCCAGAATGGTGGTTGAAAACCATAACGAAGCCTTTGCAACGGCCATGAAAGCTGGCGTCAATATAGCTTCCGGAACAGATGCTGGATCACCCAATCTTGGAGATCATCCGACACTAATTGAAGAGGTAATTACAATGCATGAGATCGGCATGAGCGAAGCAGACTGCATCAGGGCCATGACCATAAACGCTTCCAGAGCATTCGGCGTCCAGGATTCATACGGTTCCATTGAGAACGGTAAAAAAGCAAACCTTGTGCTGCTCGGCAGCAATCCGTTGGAAAGCGTGCATAACCTCTATGATGTTAAGGGTATAATAAAATCCGGGAGATTCCTCCAGAAGAACGATATTTTATCTTCAATTATTTGAAAGCGTGTATCTTCCCACTTTTTTTCAATTACCTTATTTTCACGGTTTTTACTTTTATTTTCTATATAAGTCTCCGGGATACAGATACGGCACCAGAACGTTTGAATACGTATAAAATTTAAAATAAAATATGATTGAATCTTTAAGATTCAATTAGTTTCCGAAGTTTTCTGCCCTATTAGGTCATCTATGGAGTACAGTGCTTTCTTTGGCGCTGTGTATTGAGAGATAAACCAGAATAATACAGCGTATACTGCAACAAGCACTATATCATACGGAAACGATACATACCCCAATCCGCCAGTCTGGACTCCACCTATGTAAGAAAGTACGATTAACCCGATTATGTAAATGGGTATCCAGAATGAGTGTTTTATTCCAAGGTTTGCCCATTTCGTCGACGTACCCTGATATATGAAAACAATACTCCCTGCCAGTGTTGCCACAAGAGCATAAAGGGTTACGGGATATGTGGACCAGTATATCAACAGTGTCGAGAATATGAATGCCACAAGCGACCAGTATTTAGCTCCCGGAATCTTGAACGGTCTCTCGACATCAGGATAGAGTTTCCTCATTATGGGTAGCGATGTAGTAACAATGGCAAAGTTCACAACCGCGGCCACAACAACAAAGTCTACGAGCAGATACCAGGATGGCAGAGGAATTAGGAATATTATTCCGACAATAGCTACCAGAGCGATAGAGTAAATGGGCACACCGTTCTTGTTTGTTTTCGTGAAGATACTAGGTAGAGCTTTCTCTTTTGCAAACCCGAAGATTATTCTAGAGGCCCCGGTCAGATAAATTCCAAATGTTCCAAATGGCGAAAATACGGCAAACAGCAGGAAAATAACAATAAGCACTCCAAGCAGACCTCCGACCGCAGGAGACACAAAGGACAGGTTTCCTCTCATAATATCGGCTAGGGGCGAGCTAAGTGATGCCACTGAACTCCATGTACCCGGAGTTGAATTTAAACCTCTCCAGCTTACGGAACCCACTATAACTATCGCCATTAGAACATACAGGATGCTCTGGACTCCAAGTGTTGTTCCTATTGCGAGGGGAAGATTTCTCTTAGGATTTTTGATCTCTCCAGCCATATCAGCTACCTGTCTATAACCACCGAAAGAAAACAGTATACCGGTTGCCGGGATAGCTATGAAAACTCCAGACCAGCCGAATGGTACAAAGCCCCCTGTCGAAAAGTTAGCCGGATGAAAGATCACGAGAGGCAGAACTATTATGAACAATACAACTACTGCAACTTTTAACCATGTCAATCCAGTGTTGAATTTTCCTAACTTTGATACGCCGGAATAGTTCAGCAGTACGAAGAATACCGTGATCACGATTGCGACAAGTATTCCAAGAGGAGACAGCACACCAAGTGAAGAATTATATAACTGGGGAGCCCAGTATGCTGCATATGTTGCTACGGCAACGGCCTCAATCGGCGGAATCATCACAGCCCATAAAAACAGAGCCCAGCCAGACAGAAATCCACCATAACTTCCAAGGGAGTAGTATGAAATCCTGGCACTAATACCACTCTTCGGTGCCATAGCAGAAAATTCCGCATAAGGCAACGTGATTATTATAATCATAATTGCTGCTATTATCCAAGACAGTACAACTGCAGGTCCGGCATATCTAGTTCCACCAGCGGCAGCGAACAGTATTCCTGACCCAACTGCACCTCCCACTCCAAACATGGCAGCATCCTGAAGAGTAAAACCCCTCTTGAGATGCCCGCTTTCTTCTTTATCAGCCATGCAACTTTTACAGTAAATCCGTATATAATTGTTTTTGCGAAAATATATTACAAACATTCGGAATTATTGAGCTTGGAATTGGGATTATAACACTAAAATGCGCAAATAGAGGAAAGCAACTTTACATGATCACTATTCTCATCATTCATCTCTGAAAGTTTTGTATTCTAATAATGAGTCATTCGCATTTTTACCTTTTGTAACAGAAATCTCGATTAGTTTTTTATCATATTCGCGGTTTTTTCCATAACTATTCTGCCTCAAACTCTCAAGTTTCATGACGATTCTTTCTGTTATGGCCATCAACCAGTGTATCACTGTTTTTAGGGATTTTGTTGACGGAGTGCGGCAAAATCTATGTAATGCAAATTTAAAACGAATGGGTAAGAATCAGATTCACAGCCAATTTACATTGAGATGAATAAAATAGCATAATTATCAGAGTTACGGAAATAGTGATTCGAACATAATTCATATTTACGGAAAAACCCAATAAATTATTCCAATTTTACATAAATTATTCCAGAAACGTTAAATAAGCTTGCTAAATGATAGGTTCCGTGGCAGATAAGAAAACCCCTACTACAAACAGAATTTTGGTATGTGACACTGTAGACAATCTGCTTCTTGAAGGCCTTAAAAAAAATGGACACTTCGTCGAATACAGGCCTAAAATAACCAGAGACGAGCTACAGAATGATCTGGGCAAATTCGGAGCAGTTGTTGTCCGGAGCAGGACTAAACTAGATTCCTCAATCATCAATTCCGCCGGAGAACTGAAAATCATAGCCAGAGCTGGCATCGGAACCGATAACATCGACATGGATGCTGCAGCCCTGAGAGGCATAGAAGTTATAACTGCAGCTGGTTCATCCACACAGTCTGTAGTTGAACTAAATGTCGCTCTTGCAATAGACATGGCAAGAAAAATTTCCCATCTTGACAGGAATATTAGGACTGGGGACTTCAAGAAGGAAGAAGGGACTGAACTCAGGGGAAAAACTGCAGGCATTATCGGCTTCGGGAGAATAGGATATGAAACTGCTATGGTCCTCAGGGCACTCGGTATGAACATAATCGCCTACGATGTTGTGGAAAACAAGGATGCCATTAACCATGTCCAGGGAAAGTATCTTAGCCTCAACGAACTTCTCGGTGAAGCTGACTTCATATTCATTCTTGTTACACTAAATCGCGGCTCGAAGAGCCTGATCGGCGAAAAAGAGCTTTCCCTAGTCAGGAGGGGGGCATTCATTGTAAACACCAGCAGGGCGGAGGCAATCGACGGAAAGGCTCTTCTGAAGTCTCTGGAAGACGCAAAAATAGGAGGCTATGCCAGCGATGTATTGTGGAATGAACCTCCGAAAGAAGAATGGGAGAAAAAGCTGATCTCTATGAACAATGTTGTAATTACACCACATATAGGGGCTCAAACCGCAGAGGCCCAGAAGAGGGTGGCACAGATGACCATGGAGAAATTATTGAAGGCACTGGATGGTGCGGCGTAATGCTATTAATTCCGGGACCTGTGGACGTTCCTGAAGTTGTCCTGAGAGAATCGGCATACGTACAGAACCATCGTTCCGAGGAGTTCAGGAACATAGTTCGTTCATGCCAGAATCGCCTCAACGAAATAGCAGACGCGTCTCACAGTGTAATTACGACAGGATCCGGAACTACCGCTGTGGAAAGCATGATTTATTCCATGACCCGTCCCGGAGAAAAGGTTATGGCCGTTTCCTTTGGAGAATTCGGAGACAGACTGGTTGACAGTCTAAAGAGACGTGGCACCGATACAACTGTTATCAAAAAATCAACCAGAGAATACCTTAAGAAGGGTGAAATCACCGACATATTGGGCAGGCATAAAGGAGTCAGCACAATCTGTCTGGTACATAACGAGACTGGAAACGGTACAGGCATTAGAAATCTCAAAGAACTGGTTGAGGAAGCTAATTCACATGGCTTGAAGGTGTTAGTTGATTCCGTATCCGGGCTTGGAGCCCTTGAGATAAAGGCAAACAGCTGGGGAATCGATGCAATTGCAACTTGCAGCCAGAAAGGACTCGCCTCTGTGCCTGGACTCGGGATAGTGTCTCTGAGCGATAGAGGAAGAAAATTAGTGAAAGCTGCTAACGATATACCAGTTTATCTTGATCTTGAGGTATCGTTGAAATTCCTTGCAAAGAATGAAACACCATATACTCCGTCCACGGGAAGTTTCAGGGCGCTTAACGCTGCATTGAATATCCTCGAGAAAGAAGGTATAGAAACAAGATGGAAAAGACACCATGCTTCAGCGTCTTTTGTAAGAAAGATCATGATGGAATTCGGACAGCAATTATACGGCAATGAAGAGAACTTTTCTGATACCGTGGTTGCCTTCAAACCATCGCTTCCTGTAGCAACAGTGGTAAAGGAGCTTGCTTCCAGAGACATAATCGTGTCGAAGGGCATGGGTCACCTCGCAGATGAGATGATCAGAGTTGGTCTTCTGGGTATCGTTGACAACACCAAAATTGCAATATTCCTGAATGCATTCTCCGAGATCGCAGGATTTGACAGAACTTTTGAACCTGAGGATCTACCGGCTGAAACGTCGATGTACAAAGGCTTGCTGGAAGCTGTCAACCAGTAACGCAATGGCAGCATAGCAAAAACTAATATTTTTTATTCTTTGCCTATTTTTTAAGCAATTTGTAATAGAGGAATCCGCTCAGGGACTGCACCACTCCGCCTAGTATGAGGGGGAAAGGAATGTATAAATCCATTAGATATCCAGACAAGCCGGATGAACCCTGTGATATTCTCCCGGAAATACCCTGAATACTTGTTGCTGCACCAAAATCTCCTTCGCTGATACCTCCGACGTTGATTGCAGTTCTGTTCGGAACACCAAACCCGGCGATAACAGATCTCACTGTATACACTATCTCGGATACCAGAAGGAACGGGGAAATGGCGACAACTATCATCAGCGCTCCCTGAAGGATTCTTGTCACAGACGCATAAGTGAGCGTGCCGTTCATCCTCGTACTGGACACCTTCGTTGCAAGATATGCTCCAGCTGCTGATCCCACGTATGACCACAGGAATATAAGACCCACATCTGAGGGAGCCAGAGCAAATCTCAGTTTGAACCATGCAGGAAGAAGGACTATTGCCAAGCCTATGCCTGTTCCGTTTACCGCGTTTGACAGTGCAATCTTGAGCACATGCACGCCACTTTCCTTCTTCATAATTCTGACTGTTTTCCTCTCCAAAGGCCGCTCCCTCAGGAGGATCAGTGATAATATTGAAATTATAATTAGTATGAAACTTATCCCATACAGGATGCGGAAAGATTCCACCTCTCCATAAATTCTTGAGATATATCCGGATGAGTAGAGCATAATGCTCCCAAGCACGGACGAAATCGAGGCAACTGTCGTTACCAAGCCCATTCTTGAAACCCTCTGGCTCTCTTTTGGCCAGTTCCTGGCAAGATAAGCAGCTATGCCAGGAGAAAACGCTCCTCTCATAGCTCCCGGAGAACCTGCGGTTCCGGATACGATTATTCCTGCCAGAACCAAGTACTGATTTGTCGTGAATGTCAGGGTAAATGTCAGGAAAAGAGCGGGAATCTCTCCGACGATCATTGCTTTCCTGTACCCTATCCGGTCCCCGAGAAAGCCTATGGACAGTACTATCAGCATAGTTGATATCGAGACGAAGAGATATATGATCCCGATGGCGAGGATACTATAATGCAGAATAAGGAGATAGATCGGCACAGACAGTGCTACAAATATCAGCGAAGCGCTTCGGGACGCCCTTGATATAAGAAGAAACTTGAAACGTCTGTTAATTGCATCGACATTATCGTGTTTTTGCTCCATACCAGATTCTTCCTTTGCCGGTTCCGGTATCGTGTCTGGAACGTTAATCTTATGTTATACAGTTATGGTGATTATATCCAGTTACAGTAGTGAAAGTTCTATGTATCATTTTCCAATGAAAATATGGACATTAGCGAAGAACATGCTTCATTCTGGAGCCCAAGAAGAAGCAATCTCATGGTTCAATGAGAATTATCCTATGAGCGACATGAGCCGGAGATCAACGAGGAATAGCAGAAGAAAACTGGTTGTTGGCAGGAGCTATAAGATCACATACCACGATAGAACGACAGTGAAAACTGAAAGGATAATCGACGTTATGGAAAGAAAGAGGAAGTATATCGCCGCCTACTGCCCACCTTAGGAACGCAGTATTAAAAGTATTGAGCCTGTTTAATTATCACTCGGTATCCAAGAATTTCTTCCGGAGTCCGCTGAAAGCGAGATTTATTATTCTTTACTCCCTTGGAGGAAAACTGTGTTGCTAAGTGTTGATGGAGGAGCCACAAAAACAATCGCCGTGATATACGACGAGTTTAGGAGTGATATTCTTGGTTTGGGGATCTCTGGTTCCTCAAATTATGCAGAAGTGGGAACTAAGAATGCAGGAGCCTCTTTGCAAGCAGCAATAAAAGGGGCCCTCACAATGGCTATGATTGA
This sequence comes from Thermoplasmata archaeon, assembly GCA_021811505.1. The sequence continues at coordinate 12,103 of JAJZOM010000220.1, forward strand.
CGAAAAAAATATCAATCAGGCAATTTTCTCCATAGCCAGTGTGGGAGATTCAGCTGAATATACGGAGATTGGCAGGAATCTGGTTTTAGAGGCCTATGGAAGAAACAATTACACCTTGATAAATGATGGGATGGCAGCTTACAGAATGGCGAATATAGATGCCGATGGAGTAATTTTTGCCCCGGGAACCGGAAGCGTTGGATACTTGAAGAGAGGAAACGACTTTCAAAGGATCGGGGGATGGGGATCTCTTTTTGGTGATGAAGCCTCCGCATACTGGATTGGAAAGAAACTCCTGACATATGCCACGAGAGCAAGCGATGGCCTTAATGGATATGATAGGCATCTTCCCGGGCATATTGAGGAAATTTATGGAATGGATTTCAGAGAGGCAGTTACAAAATTAACCCGGGAAAGAAACAAGCGAGAAATAGCATCTCTTGCCGTGCAGGTAAGCAGATTGGCTAGGGAAGGCAGTGAAACGTGCAACAGTATACTTGACGAAGCAGCTGAATATATCAGGAAATTTATCACTTCAATATACAACATAATGGGTGACGATGCAAAATACTCGCTTGTGGGTGGAACTTTGCTATCTGGAAAATTTTATCTGGACAGAGTGACAAAAGGTGTCAAACCGAAAGTCATGGCTTATTATGGATATCAGGTGGCAATTGGAGGGATCACTGAACTTCTGAACAGGAAAGGCATCATTACCACAGAAAATGACAGGAACACATTGCTGGAGAAACTCAATGAAGCCCTGATTCAGATCGACCGAGGCAATCTCCTGTCCAATCTGTTATTTGAAAAGCCTCCCGAGCTTTTTTCTATATGAATATGCATAAATTCTTCTTTTCCTTTGTACTGGCAAATTATTTTAAGGTTAGATATATCGTTTGGAGATGGATATTCATACTACTTTCAATAGTCTATGTACAAAAATAATCATAAACAATGCTGACCCTGTGATCAGATTTGATGCTACAGGCGAGACTGGGGATACAAAGGTCCTTTCACAGGAATCGCTGCTAAGAGAACTGGGAATAAGGCTGGAAGATAGCGATAAGGGACTGATCATATATGAAAAACTTGGAGTGAACAGCCATATCCTGGGGCTCGGTGAACGTACTCATGGCTTAGATCGGATGAGAACCGTCATGACATGCTGGAACACGGATCCTAACGGCTATGATCAGATCGCTGATCCGACATATGCCTCTATTCCATTTTACATTCATGTCAATGGACCCACAATCAGGGGGGTGTTCATCAATTCAGGAACCAGGACTGTGTTTGACTTTGGTGTGAAGGTATACGATCACGTCAGCGTAAATGTGGAGGAGAAGAGCTTTGAAGTGTACCTGTTCAATGGAAAAAGCATTGAAGAAGTCCTGGAAAAATATGCCAGACTGACCGGAATGCCATTTATGCCCGAAGAATGGGTTTTCGGCCATCAGATTTCAAGGTATTCATACTATCCGGACACCGCAGTTATGGATATACTCAAGGCATATACCCTGGAATTCCCGATCTCCGCCATACATTTTGACATACACTACATGGACGGACGCAGGCTATTTACTTGGAACAAGAGTTTATTCCCTGATACCACGGGATTCCTTGAGAAAATACACAATCTTGGAGTCAAGGTAATTACCATACTGGACCCGAGTGTTAAAGCAGATCAGAACTACCGCGGCTTTATTGCGGGACTTGGCAAATTTATTGAAACAGAAGATGGGGGCTTGTATGTTGACAATATGTGGCCAGGAAAATCCGTTTTTCCCGACCTTCTCA
>JAJZOM010000311.1 GCA_021811505.1 Thermoplasmata archaeon
GAGCCTCTATCCCGTCCCCTTTCGGTTCAGGGATTGCGTTTCCCAGTTCTACGATCACTTTTCAGCCGATCCCGAACAAGCATGACCTGTTTTGCCTGTGTTTTACGGCAGGTCGCCAACCCCATTACACAAATCAGAACCCTCCTTGCGGGAGAGACCTCATCTTCGTTCATCGCTTTCATGCACCTTTGTCCGTTGGACTTATGCAGTTATGCAGAAAAGCTCGCAAATATCCATGATTTCAGCGAATATAAGGATTCCGTCAGCCGCCATAGTGGGTGGAATGTTAATATCATCAGGAAACGTTGGTTGACATCGTTAACAAAAAACTTGACTATATTTCAGAAATACTGCCAGAATTTATCCTGCCAGAGATCATACTCCTCTTTAAGCTCCTTTACCTCAACTATTTTGAAATTCTGACGTTTGGCTGCATCCCTGTACTGCTTCTTCAGATCAGATTGGCTGAGATGAGCGAGCTCATCAAACCGGTCGAGTATCATCTTTTCAACATGGGGATGCAATTTGCTTACTTTTGATCCTGTGAATAATACCTTGAAGAATTTTTTTTCCTCGAGCGTTACATGAAATATCTTCCACTCAACTTCCATAGTCGCGGACATTTCGTTACCAACAATGTTTCCAAGCGCCATTACAGTGGTGATTCCCTCATGATCATCATTGAGCTGAAAGGATATCTCAAGACCTTTCTCCATTGCGTGTTATAGAAATTCGCATTATTTAATATATGCTAACAGAAGGACCCCTGCGCGAGTTGGGTAAGGAGGTCGCCAATTGTGATTCTGTTGAATTTACCGGCTAACCGTTATAATTTCAATTCATTTCCCCAGATCAGTATTGAAGCGATCCGGAATAACATTCTTAAGTGAGTGGAATCTTATTCCCGGACAGGAAAGACTCACAGGAAGAATTCTGGGACCCTATTGCCGAACCGTAACAGTTCTTATACTTCACGAATCATGGAGTATTGGAATCAGAGTCCTTATTGATCATGTCACCTGTGATTATCGGTATCCTTCTTCTGTTGAACTGCATAATCATCATGCGGAATGTCTGCATGGAGTCAAACTCAAGAGTAACAGGGTTCTCGCTACCCTTAAAGGAGATTGTAAGTGGCTGTAGACCTGGGGATGCACTCTTTACCTGTATATTCTCTATGTTGCTATAAGCAAATGTCTCAATCCTGTCGCTTACTGGAATCCTGAAGCCTCCAGGCAGGAATTGAATGCCAAGCACGCTTTTCCTCAGAAACGAAGGGAGAAATAGAATGATAAGCAAGAACGGAATGAATGAATACGTAGGCATTCTTATACTATATTCAAGGGCAATGAATATGGCGATCACTCCGAATGGAATAATTGTCGGAAGCCAACTGTAAATTCCCTTCTTGCTCTGAACCTTAATCACATCCGATGACCGGTTGGTAACTGGCTCAACGATACCATGTGTATCATAAGCTTGAGGTGAAACCACGGGCTCATTGTTTTCGGTAGCATGCATGCTGAACTGACTGTCCAGAAGGAAATTACCGCAGTTGGCACATATAGAAGCCGAAGACTTGTTTTTGTGACCGCAGTTCGGGCATTGGACTTTCGCCATTTATGTCAATCCTCTTAGCGGGTATAAAGAATACGATTCAATGAGTCCGTAGCTTATCAATATACAGACTGCAGTACGGTAAGTATTGGGTCAGTCTTTGAGCAGCAATGCCCAGAGTTTAACTTAAAAAACCATATTTTCGAAATCTCGTTCAGTTTCTTTGCACAGTATAAATGTACTGCCTCTGTTCATGGGGAGAACTCTCAAAGGTGTAAGAAATTCTGCAAAATCAGCAGATACCTAGATATTGTCAGGAATTATAGATCACTTTCATTGCTTATGTCAGAGTCTTCCAATCCTTTTGCAATCAGAAAGCCTCTTGCCCTCTCAGCATACTTGTACTCTCCTACTTTTTTCCAGAAAGCCTTTGAATGATCCGGATAGACAAGATGTGTCATTTCATGCATGATTACGTAGTCGAGGACCCAATCAGGCATGTTCAGAAGTTTGTGGGATATTCGTATGGTTTTATAATCGGGCGTGCAGCTTCCGTTGCGCTTGTCCTGATTGGTAACGAATTTGATGGAACTGACCTCGAGTTTATTCTGGAAGTATTTATCATTGAACCTGTCAAACTGCCTGCTCAGGTGATGATCATTATTGATCCTGGTTTTTAATTGCTTTTTCTCGAATTTTTGCTTCATCTGTTCTATTATTTTTTCCTCAGCTTTGGGATCCATTCCCAATGGCACACGCACCACTAGATTTCCCTCAGTCATATTTGCCTGAATAGTCTTTTTTCTGGTTGGACTTCTGATGATCTTGACGTTCATAAGTTACTGCCAATTACATTAGGATAGTATATATTTGTTTTCAGAAACTAAATTCACTCATAAAAAATAGCCATATTACGATATTTCCAGCACGATTTTCATTCGGAACTCAAACCTTATCAAAGTATTTAAAACATAATCGCCTTGAATGTCCATGGTTCAATTTAAAGTGATAGAACATATGGGAAACAATGACCAAAAGTCAGGTGATCATAGGATTATAGCTATTAATTTCTTGAACCCCACCTATGTGAAAATATCTTCCACAAAGAATGTCGAAAAGGGGGATTTCTTGGAGGTTGA
>JAJZOM010000246.1 GCA_021811505.1 Thermoplasmata archaeon
ATCGGGCATCTAAGCCTGTAGAAATAAATGTTATCTGATATAGTCTAGACATTGGAATTATTCAATGAATCTGAGAAAACTGTGGAAAAAATTAAAATTTGAGACCTGTTGGCCCCACATATTGTGCATCAGGCCTGATTAACTTGTTGTCTGAAAGCTGTTCTTTGTAGTGCGCGCACCAGCCGAATACTCTGGATGCCGCAAATAACGGCGTGTAAAAGTCTTCTTGTATCCCGAGGAGATGCATATATAATGCAGCAAAGAAATCTACATTCGCCGGTATACTCTTCTTTTCCCACATTCTTTGCTCTATTGCCTCTGCAATTTTCACAACCTTTGAGTCACCTGCTAACTCCCGCAACTTCATCTTGACAAATTGTGCCCTGGGATCAAGTCTCTTGTAAACGCGATGACCAAAGCCCATCACTTTTTCACCTCTCTGGAGTTGGGTGTCCACGTATTCAATGGCTTCCTGGACATCCTTGAAACCATCGAAGAACTCCAGGATCTCAGCATTAGCTCCACCATGAAGAGGACCTTTAAGTGTTGCAAGGGCAGTGGTGAATGCAGAAACTGGATCAGCAAGTGTGGATGCTGTAACTCTAAGGGCAAAAGTCGAAGCGTTGAATTCATGCTCCATGTAGAGTATCATCAGTTCTTCAAGGTACCTTGCTTTTTTAGGGTCATTTTTTCCGGTCAGAAGATAATAAACTCTCTCTGCATATGTCCCTTCAATAGGATTCAACGGCTGCATCCCACGAGAAAGGCGGAAAGCATTTGATATGAGCTCAGGAAACTTTGACGCCATTTCCAGCATGAGATCATCCTGGTCTTTACTCCTGTACGGGTACATCGATACAAGTGATCTGAGCGCCCTCATCATGTCTTTTTCCTTCAGAATGGAGATCACTCTGTTGATATCTTCTGAAATGCCAAAACCTGATTTCAGTTTAGCAATGAAAGCTTCCTTCTCCGATTTAGAAGGAAGTTTACCATTCACTATGAGGAAAGCTACGTCTTCAAAGTGAGCTTTTTCAGCCAGATCTATGGCTCTGTAACCCCTGTACAGCAAAACTCCTTCCGAGTCTGTTATGGCAATGGCCGTCTTGTCAACTACAACTCCTGCGAGTCCCTTGGGTGCGATCATTTCTCCCATTCATTTTCCTCCTTTTTTAAAATTATAAAGATTCAAGTCTTCATCCTCATACTCGTGGTAACCAATAACATCATAATATTCTGATCTGGGCATGAGACGATCAATAAAATCTCTCTGCGTCCCAGATTTATACAGGTCGTCATAAGTAGACTGAACGGCCTTCAATGTTACACGAAAAGCGGTTAGCGGGAAAATTACCGCTCTGTATCCCAGGTCTCTTAGTTCTTTTGTAGACAGAAGCGGACTCTTACCGAATTCCGTCATGTTGGCTAAGAGCGGCCCATGAATTCCCCTCACACATTTCCGGAACTCGTCTATACTCTCCATTGCTTCGGTGAATATGATATCGGCACCGCTCTCGAGATAAGAATTGGCCCGATCTATAGCATCGTCTATTCCAAGCACAGACCTCGCATCAGTGCGTGCTATGATAATGAAATCGTTATTTTTCCTTGCTTCAGTGGCAGACCTGATCTTCCTGTTCATCTCATCTCTATCAACTATCTTCTTTCCGTTGAGATGACCACATTTCTTGGGTAAGACCTGGTCTTCGAGATGAAGCGCTGCAGCGCCTGCCGCTTCGAGAATCCTGATTGTCCTTGTTACATTTATGGGTTCCCCGAACCCAGTGTCAGCATCCACAATTAACGGCAATTTGGATACCGCAGTGATTTTTCTGACCTCGTCGGCAACCTCGGTTAATGTAGTAACAGAGAGATCTGGTAATCCCATGGAACCAGCCACGCCTGACCCGGAAAGATAAATGGAATTAAATCCTGCCCGTTCCGCCTGAATCGCAGATATTCCGTTGAAGACACCGGGAGCCACTATGAAGTCGTTTTTCAAGAGTTCAGTTAGCGCTTTAGGGCCGGAATTGATATTATCCCTTAAAATTGACATCCGATATCACCTCGAAGAGTTCGCCGATCGATCTTTTCTCGAAATTCTTCATAAAGCCCATTAATATCCTGGAGTTGTCTTCTCCCATCACTGAATTTGCCTTCCTTGCAAGATCGTCCCAGGTATATGGATTCCTGTGATGTCCTTTGGGTACGTCCAGTTCCTCGGTAAACTTTCCTTTGTCAGTGATCACTTCAATCTTCACAGGCAGGTACTCCGGATACATGCTGTTGAATTTGTCCGTTACAGTGTACGATGACCTGTCAATCAGTGCAAGTATTTTGCTGTCGTGTAGTAGGTGATCTTCATAGGAGGAGGGATTAGGAGCACCATATACAAGGGTATACGCAACAATATAGGGCATGCTGTGGTCGGCGGTTTCCCTTGTTCTTGGCCTGAGTTTCTCAGGATCCTTGATTATGATTTTATGTGCAACTTCGAAGGTTTCTACGTTTACCTTTTCGATTTTTCCCTCGATCCTGGATCTCAAGTTAGACGCTACCTCCGCGGCACTCATTGCGTGATATTCCACGGGGAAGTTCTTAATCATGGTTCTAAGAACCTTTCCATGCTGCAGGTTAAGGTCAAATTCACCGGATACCTGCTTAAAGAAACCCATTTCACCGGTCTTAAT
>JAJZOM010000240.1 GCA_021811505.1 Thermoplasmata archaeon
CTGGAGAGTAATTTCGGCTTCATCATGCCCTGGACATCGCTTGCCTCGAATCGGATATGCACTAGTTTTCTCGACTGCCTTTCAATGAATGATTCGTCAGGAACTGTAATAAATGTAATAATCTGCTTGTACCTGAATCCCTGTGTAAGCATACCGAATATCCTTGCACTTACCTCCTGCCAGAGTCTTGCATTGATTCCAAGGCCTGCATCATCAAAAATTATAACAGATCCCGGAGGAAGCCCCGAGTTGACAAGGGCAAGAAAATCCTTCACTGTAAAAACAATCCTGTCCACATTGAAATTCGGATCAACAGTTTCCGCCAGCCTAATGGATGACAGTGATTTGCCTGAGCCTGTGTCTCCAATAAACAGGGCAATTAGATTCCTGTTTTTCTTTATCCTGTTTCTAATCCACCTTAAAAGCCATATGCTTTTGCTTGAGGGATCCTCTTCAACTGGCTCATCTTTTTTCTTATTATCCTTGTTTTCTGATTCGCTTTCTGTCATATTCCCTCTTCTCCTCCCTCTGTGTATGTCAAATTTTCCGGAATCATCAACCCAAGCCGGCGATAAAGCCTGGAGATTGATCCAAGCCACTCAAATAGCAGATCGTAAGATTCGTGAGTATAACGTTCTGAAGGGAATCCTGCAGAGGCATCGATTATTTGCTTTTGGATAACCCGGTATTCTCTGTTATATTCCTCGTCGTGGTAAGATGACAGGAGCTGGTGTAAAGCTTTCAACTTCTCACCCCATGAATATAGATTCCGTGGATTGTGAGGAGATTCCCCCGGATATTCAGACGCCTTGACAAGCAAATCATACAGGATTCTCAGGCCTTCCGGAGATTCAGCATCATTCTTCATGAGTAGCAGCCTCCTTTTTTCTGTTTAAAAGAAGTGTTATGAGTGAGTCCTGAGATTCTTCCACTTTGATGACTTCCTCCTCAAATATTGCGGATAGTGGAGGAGTCCTTACGCCCTCATCTTCTATCATCTCGATTACCTCCAGTCTATGCTTAAGCCACACGTTGTTCTGAAGTTCAGGAGATTCCCAGATAATTTGGTCAATGGCCTGAAATACCCTGGTATCCCTTATATTTCTATTCACTCGATATGGCACTTTCATCAACCTCCTTGTTTTCCTCTTTATCCTGTGGACCGAAAAGCAGTTCTTCGTTTGATTTCACGAGGATTCCTATCTTGTTTTCGAGTTCCACAATTCTCTTTTGCAGATCTGACGGACTCTCTCTGTATGCTTTCTCTATGAGTTCAAGATGTTCTTTCTTCTGTCTCTTGCCTTCCACTACCGCGAGAAATTCCTTCAGTTTTTCAAGTTCCGCATTTTCAAGGCTTAGCTGTGTGGCGAACGCCACTGCCCTTTCCAGGATACTTTTATTTCTGGCATATTCCAACTGATTAAAATGCAGCCACGCCAGTTTTACCTTATAAATTAGATTTGTTCCCTCTATCTTCCATGTACGGACAGCCAGGAAGACTTCCTCTCCGTTCATACGGATTGAACCGGGAACAAGAGGTGCCTCCCATTTAATCATATCCCATATTTCCAATGGAATAAGATATCTGGTTATCTCAGTAGCTCCGGGAGAATTAGTCTCAGGATCACCCACTGTCACTTCAAGGAGATATTTTCCCCTTTTGGGCACAAGAGATTTCGTATAAAAATATGTGACAGGCATAAGCACTATCAGGGAGACTATTGTATAAGCCAATCCGATTGTAATATATTCAAGAAATATAACCACCAAGCCCATTATTATCTGAGGCAATGATTTGCGGATCAAGTTCCGGAATGATCCAAAATTCTGAATGTTTTGTTTGACTTTAGCATCCTCGTTGATCTGATTTCTAATCTCTTGCCTCTCCTCACTTATTTCCTGTGCCAATTTAGCATTTTTCCGGTTTTTCCTGTCACTCCAGAAGCTCATATAATCACCACGTCTCTTTTTTTCTTCTCGATTACGTATTTGCGCACAATCAGGAATGATACCGCCAGACCGAACAAAGCAGCCATGAATCCTTTTGCAATTGCATATTCATACTGGCTGGCGGTATATGCAAGAGATGGTGGTTGTGGTCCATAATACCTTGCGACAGCTTCGTGGGCAATCAGCTCATCTGGGAAGTTATACACGTTCTTGCCAAGAGAAACAGCAACAGTAACTGTATTTGCTGCTATAGTATCATTGATTGCCTTTGTGCCTTTGAATGAGCCTGAAAATGCAACGCTGCCATCGATGAAGATGGAATAATTTGTTTGCTGAGTGCTGGTTAATGTAATTATCCAGTTCGGATACATTAGAGCACCGGATCGACCTGCAGGGACAGTGAAATATTGATTTTGATTGGAAAAATATGAAACGATGCTTACTGACTGGACTTCCTGTGAACTAAGGGCACCTACAATGGTATCATTGAAGTAATAAGCAACACCGAGAAACATTAGAGATGCATTGGCATACCTGCCAGCGAAAGTGTAATTCATAGAATAAGAACCGATGGACTGCCCGGACTCTATCAGGGAACCATTAACATAGAACGAAAATTCACCTGATCCGAACATATGGATATTCCAGTTAGGGTATACCTTAAAATTAGTGGAATTCAAAGGCACAAAAACCTCGATTCCTGAATTGTTGCAGCTGCTGATTATTTGAACATA
>JAJZOM010000114.1 GCA_021811505.1 Thermoplasmata archaeon
ACACTCAAAGGAAACGTGAACTATAGAACAGGTGCCATCTTTACCATACCGGGAATAGTGGGTGTTCTCTTAGGATCTGAACTGGGGCTTTTAACGCCCGGAACGTATCTCCTATTCTTCTTCGGTTTTCTGATGATAGCCATTGCAGCATACATGCTCAAGAGAAAGTGCGTTGATATGTCCGCTGTGCAGAGATCAGCCTCAAGATCATACACAAAACTTGTATCTGTCGGGCTGGTTGTTGGCTTCGCATCAGGCTATTTTGGCATTGGTGGCGGATTCCTGATAGTTCCTGGTCTGCTCTTTGGCGGTGGCCTGAACATAATCCAGGCTGTGGGAACATCCCTGATGTCTGTCGGAACATTCGGTGTGGTGACCGCTATCCGTTATTCAATCAGCGGGGAACTCGATCTTGTGATCAGCGGTCTCTTCATCGCGGGCGGCATACTGGGAGGCTGGTTAGGTGCACGCCTTGCAAGCAGGGTACCGAAGAGAAGGTTGACCCAGATATTTGCGATTATCGTTATAGTCGTGGCGATCTACATAATATACCAGAACTATACGGTGGTTCTGCACTTCTGATCGCTGTTTCCATTCACCTAATGCATCTGAATGTACACCATTATATTCCGGTAGGAATTTGAAGTACGAGGGAGATCAATGTGCCTGTAACAATGAGAGAAGGATTCGTCAGAGTGAACGGCTTGAGAATCTACTATAAAATTTTCAGCCCGGAGAAGACCAGGGCGAGGATAATATGCCTCCATGGAGGACCTGGGATGTCCCATGATTACGTGCTTCCACTTGCAGATCTTGCTGATTACGGCTATGAAGTGATATTTTACGATCAGTTTGGATGCGGCCGTTCAGAAGAACCCGCTGATTTGTCATATTTCACAATAGACTATGCTGTTGAAGAGGTTGAGCAGATCAGGAAAACACTGGCGCCGGAGGGAAAAATATTTCTGATGGGGTCCTCATATGGCGGAGCCCTGGCCCTGGCTTACGCGTTGAAGTACCAGAGAAACCTGCTTGCCCTGATAATCACCGGTGGGCTTGCCAGCATTCCCCTGACTGTAAGGGAAATGGCCAAACTCATTGATAATCTTCCTCCCTGGGCATCCAGGGCCATAAAATACCATGGCGATCGCGAGGATTACAAAAACCCTGAATACGAGAAAGCAGTTATGAAATTCTATCACACTTATCTTATCCGCATGGAGAAGTATCCGGAAGAGGTTACAGCCTCTCTCAATTATGCTGATCAGCGCAATGTGTACAGGATAATGAACGGGCCAAATGAGTTCACCATAACAGGCACAATGAAGGGCTGGGATATTTCCGACAGAATCTCAACCATAAAGGTTCCAACACTCATAACAGTCGGCGAGTACGATGAGGTCACGCAGGTTGTGGCCGAGCAGATTCACCACCGCATTGCCGGATCTAAACTCCTTGTTTTCAAAGGTTGTTCACACCTGACCATGTGGGAGGACAGAGCGGGTTACATAAGAGAGGCCAGGAAATTCATGGACAGGCAGATGGAAGAGCAGATCGCCGGAGATACGGACTGATTCTTCGTTCATTTTCAAATGTCTGAATATTCAGATTCTGAAACCATCTCAATTGCCCTGATAATATAGGAAAGTCCTATGATAAGTTCTGCAGAAAGGATCAGGAAGAAGAAGATGGATATATTGACCGCTACCGGCAGGTTTCCCGAAGGTCCCGGCACATTTATGCTTATGAGTCCTCCGTTCAGAATGATGTCTGTGAATGGCACGAAAATAAAGGCTTCTGATCCGCTGAGTACCCTGCTGAACCAGTGCCTCCTGAAGATGGCCTTGACGAATATTATTCCAATGATTGCATATGCATAGTAATAATAGATCTGGGAGTTGACCGGAATCTCTGTGACGATGAGACTGGTGATGAATGTCCCGTAGAAATACTGAACAAGCACAAAAAACACCACAAAGTACACCACGATAAGGCCGATCGCAATGGCAATGTCCTTCCATGACGGCCTAAATCCTGACATTGTTCACGCTCCACTGAATACCTCCAGCCCCGAACACCAGATCAGCTGAGCTTAAGCCTGAGGGCAGTATCACAAATCCGTTCTCGTAATTGTATCCGTAGCTGATCGATGTGGCATTGATCTCCCCGGCATATCTTCCGTCGTAACTGACCGGTATATGACCAATGTTGAATGCGCCGGGAAGATAGTCATAGAACGAGACATGGAGGCTATAGATGCTCGAACCGTTTCCCAGGTTGGAATTGCCCGGTGACTGAACATAAAATCCTGAAAAAACGGCGGGGACATTCACGCTGATTATATTATCTGCGGTTGAGTTGAAAAATAGCACCGACAGTGATGCATCAACATACATGGTGGCATTGTTGAGCGGCCATCCATTCCCTGTTATGCCCGTCCTGGTGAGGGGGACCGAATAGGAATAATGTTCCGGCGATCCTGGAACGAAGGCGAAGGTGTTGTTGAAAACGCTTATGTCGACTTCAAAAGACCCGCTGTTTGTTCCTGAGATTGTGCCGTTTATAACAAAGGTTGAGTTCGCGTATCCAATGGTCGGCTGGCTGTAAGATATGTTTTGGACTGTCTGCCCCACACTTGTGAATGCGAATGGCAAAACAAGAATGCTGACTGCAAGAATCACATAGCCAATCATCCTTAGCGGACCAGATATTCTCATGAAAGCACCCGGTACTTCAACTCTGCTTGATCTTTTCAGATAACGATTCTCTTTCGATCTTCGTCATCTGCAGGGCCTTTCCGATGAGGAGCGATCCTCCCCACACTATCACTGCAAGAAACCCAATCTTGACAAGCATGTATGCAGCCACGTTCAGCACATCTGCAAATGATGTTGAGAGCGACGAACTTGCGGTCGGAGACACCGTAACATTCATGAATTCATAAAGTGCAAGGAGAACCCCCAGCAAAACCAGCGCTACCCCAAGTGAAATCATACTCGTTGACATTCTGCTCATATCTGGTCAGGAGGGTGTATTTTCACCCGGCTTAAACACTTTCCCCTCGGCAGGTCCCGATTTCACAAATTTTGAGAGCGGTTTTCCCGGTCTTTGCATCATTTCCAGTCTTCACACTGCAGCTCAAAATAAAAAAGAGTATTGAAAAGAACCCATCGTCCAGGGCTGGGGTTTTTTCCCGTGAAATTGGAGAAGATCATGTGTGGAATTAATTATTCCACACAGCAGCTCATTTTAGAGATATCCCTGAAGAAGGATTGCGCCGTTATCTTGATGCCTTCGCTGAATGATGGGAATATGTGTGTCGTGTTCACAACATCGTCCACTGTGAGATTGTTCCTCATTATGAATGCCGCTTCAGATATGAAGTCGGTTGCGTTGGGGGACATTGCCTGAACACCCACAACCCTTCCTGAATTTGGCTCAGCGATGATCTTGATTATGCCGTCCGCTTCTCCTGTTATGGTTGCCTTTGTAACACTGGACAGATGGATCGTCCTGGACATGCAGGATCCGTTTTTTGCAGAATACTGGGCTTCTGTACTTCCAATTCCCGCAATCTGGGGCTCCGTAAATATTCCCCATGGGATCGTGTCGTAATCGATTGTTACATCCATTCCGAGTATGTTGCTCACAGCCGCAACGCCCTCCCTTGCCGCAAGAGTTTCCAGCATCAGTTTCTTACTGACCACGTCTCCTGCCGCGTAAATTCCTGGCTGGGATGTCATCATTTTCCTATCTGTTTTGATGGATCCGTTAAGCTCAGTCACAACGCCTGCATTTGAGAGATTCAGAAATTTAGTGTTCGGAGATCTTCCCGTGGCAACGAGTATGCTTTCCGCCTTCAGTATCTCGTTCCCTCTGTGCGTTACAACTTCCATGAGTTTATCTTCGCCATCCTCAAATATCCTGCTTATTCTTGCTCTGAGTACGAATCTTATTCCTTCTCCTTCAAGACGTTCCCTAAGGGCCTTCGCTATTTCAGGCTCGGTTTGGGGTAATATCTCAGGCAGTGAATCCACCACGGTCACCTCAGCGCCAAGGCGTCTCAGAGCCTGTCCTATTTCTAGCCCAATCGCTCCGCCGCCCGCAATGAGAATATTTGCCGGGAGTTTTGAAATATTCCATATGTTTTCACTGTTCAGGTGCTCAGTCTTATCAAGCCCGGGTATGGGCGGATCCGAGGGCGAGGATCCGGTTGCAATGAGAATGTTGTCTCCCCGTAAAGAATGAATGACCTCACCGCTGTCGCTGACGACCTCCACATTCCTGCCATCCCCGAATCTTGCCTTGCCCTCTAAGACGGTGATGTTGGGGTACTGCGAAATGACTTTTTCATATTTTTCCGTTCTGGCTGTGTTCACGTAACTCCGCAGGCCTTGCATCACGTCCGGAAAACTGTACTCAACCCTCGCAGGATTGATTCCAGGCATAGTGGGATGCATCGGGTTGAACACTCTGTGCGAGGACTCCAGAAGATACTTTGACGGAACGCAGCCTACATTGACGCAAGTGCCTCCGAGCTTCCCACTCCCCACCATGGCTATGGTCATTCCTCCTGAGGCAAGTTCGCTCGCCTTTATCGCTGCTGAAAATGCTGCTGCGCCCCATCCCATTATTACAAGGTCAAATTCACCTTTCATGTCCGCTGCCTCATTTCAGTGAATTATGGATGCCTTGTATTTCGATCCCTTTCCAAATACCTCATTGGAAATTATTTTCGACGGATCGGTCTTTGAATCATCGATCTTTATGTTTCCGGTTCCCTTTATCAGCGAAATGTCCGCGTTCAGAACTCCTGAGTCCTTCAGTAAACCGCTTTTCACGTGTGCCACACAGTCATCGCATGTCATTCCGTAAATTCTTATTTTCACTTCTTTTTCTGCCATAACAGATGATTACCGGATTGTATTTAATCTGGAAAGTAAACAAAAGTTGACCTGTTCTCAGCAGAATTAGAGACTTCCTGCCTGTATCACTCATAATGCTCTGACTGAAAGAGATCTGGAGTCCTCCGAATAATTTTAGCCGTATCTCTTTTAAACGGGAGGTGCATTATTGGCAGATTGCCAATGAGAATTCTAATACCGACACTCAGCAGGAATGGTGGAGAATCTGTTGCTTCCCCTCACTTTGGAAGAGCGCCTTACCTTGCTCTCGTGGAGACAGACCTGAAAGGGAAAATCACATCCATTGATTTCTTTGCAGGAGAAGGCCCTCATGAAGATCACCGAAGTGAGAAGGACGCAACGGAAGCCAGAAACATTCATACCCGTGTTATAGATCTCAAACCGGACGTGATCGTGGCCAGTATGATGGGCCCGCGGGCGGTCTCTAATTTTTCAGCTATGGGAATAAAGCTTGTATCTGCGCAGGGCAGAACAGTATCTGAGATAATATCCTCTGTCAATTCCGGCCTTATTTCAAAACTCGAGCCCCACAGGGAATAAGGTCCTAATTCTATAATCCGGCCGGAAAACATTTTTAGAGAGTATTTCGCTGATCATGCATGGAAGAGTCGCCTTTTGCCAATCTTTCAAATATTTACGGGAAGAATCATTACGAGATTGACGGTTTCCTCAAATTGACTGAAAAATATTTTGGAGAGGACTTTTCCGATCTATCATCACTTGGATCGTTTGCAGGAAAGGATCTTTACGAAATTGCAGATTACGTTGACAAGCAGGCTAACCCCAGGCTCCTGATGTGGGGCATAAACGGAAACAGGGTTGACAGGACCTGGATTGACCCCTCGGAGAGATGGGCATTGAAAAGGCTTATGACCGAGTTCGGGGTGAATTCCTTTCCTTATGCTTCCGGCAACTGGATGAAGCATTTTGCTGCCCTTTACCTGGTATCTGATCCCGGAATAGCGTGCGTTTTGACCGTTACGAACCAGACAGCCTATGCATTGTCGAAATACGGAACGGATGATCTTAAGAGATTCATCCCTAGTTTGACGGGACAGGACTCGAACGTTATGTACGGCGCTACATGGTTTACGGAGATCCAGGGTGGAAGCGATCTTGGAAGCAACCTTGTGACTGCAACTGTCAGGGACGGCAGATGGTTCCTTGATGGCGACACCAAGTACTTTTCCAGTGATGCGGGTCTGGCGAACATGGCTATAGTGACTGCCAGAACCCCCGATGGAGGAAAAGGCGCAAAGGGACTTGGGCTATTCCTGGTGCCGGAGATAAATTCTGGCGGTGGCAGAAATTTTATCGTCAGAAGACTCAAGCAGAAGAGCGGAACCATGAGCGTACCCACTGGAGAGGTGGAATTCAGGCATTCAGAATGCAGTCTGCTGGGCAGCCCAGGCGAGGGTATTTACTACACAACGGAGAACCTCATGGTGTCAAGACTGTCCAATGCAATGGGTGCTCTGGGCGTTGCCAGAAAATCATATCTGGAGACATATTATTATCTGCAGAGGCGCCAAGCGTTTGGAAGAATCCTAATAAACCAGCCTCTTATAAAAAGGGACCTGATGGACATGGAAGTTTATCTCGAAGGTTCCATGCTGCTTGCCTTCAGGGGTGCTGTGGAGTTTCAGAGGTCATTTATGCAGAGACCCCCGTACAATGATGAATACCACTATGCAAGAATGCTTACTCATATGGCAAAAAACATCACTGCCGATATGGCTTCATACGTAACGGAAATGTCCATGCAGCTCCATGGAGGTGTTGGTTTCCTGACGGAGTTTCCTGTCGAAAGACTGCACAGGGAAGCCCTGATCACACCCATATGGGAAGGACCAAGCAATATTCAGGCGATTGACTTTCTTGAGGTGATCGGTAAGAAGCGATCAGATCTTACCATGATGAAGGACATAGAGAAGATGAGGGAGGATGTTATTGACGGTATCGATCTGTTTGAGAACGCATTCCTTCTGATCAGGAAGAACCTTGAGTTACTTTCATCCATGTCGACAGAAATGACCCAGTTCTTTGCCAAGGACTTCCTGAACACAATTGGACACTCATTTGCAGTTATTCTGCTTGTTCACATGGCTAATCTTACTAAAAGCAGGAGAATGTTGAAGGTGGCATCTATCTATGCCAGGAGATTCCTCCTCCACAGTCCACCGGATGTTTCGGATCTTGAATCTGCTGCGGAGATCATACCTGTTGACAGTATAAAATCCTGAAATCGAAATGATTTCGTTCCTGATTTACATAACCTGAAAACAATACGTCTTCGCACCATCCTATAGATAAGGTCAGTGGTTTATTAATGCCTCCAAAATCATCATCAGGCTTACGCCGGTGATATACACCATGGACGTTACTCAGATAGTGAACTCTGTTCAGGTTACCTCGACGCTTCTGATCAATAATCTCTGGATAATAGTTGCCGCACTTTTCATACTTTTGATGACTGTTGCTGTTGGTTTTCTTGAGGTTGGTGAACTAGGAGAGAGTTTCTCTGCAAGTCTCATGAAAACAATTGTCATAACTGGAACTGCAATTTTTGTTATGGCCATTATTGGGTTCAACACTGCATTCGCGCCGACTTTTTATGGAATAATAGGAAACCCGTTCTATAAAGACGGTTTGCTCCTTGGGGGATTTTCGTCCAATGCCGCGGGACTGCTTAACGGTGTGTGGTGGTCTATGGGTCCGGCGTATTTCAACACGGGGCTCACTACGGGAACATATTACTTCTTTGAGACTGCTGCGGCATCCGTTACGCTTGCACTGGTCGCAGTGATAGTTCTCAAGAAGGTGAAGTTCCAGGCATTCTTCATTTTCTCAATTGTTTACTTCATAATAATATGGAACATCCCTGTTTCCTGGATATGGAACCCCACCGGGTGGCTTTATATGCTTGGAATGAGAGACTTTGCCGGTGGGCTTGTTGTGCATGCTGCTGCGGCCACTGCTGGCCTGGCAATAGTCTTCCAGATATGGAGAGAGGAGAAGAAACGCGGCCTCAGGGAAACCCTGAGGGAGAAAACGCTGATCAATGAGGGTTGGCTCGCCCTTGCCATACTCCTGCTTTGGGTGGGTTGGTTTGGTTTCAACCCGGGAAGCGTGCTGGCCTTCAACAGCGATGTTCTGGTTGTGGGTATCACGACATTTGTCTCCTCTGCGGCTGCAATGGTCTCGACATTATTCTTCAGGTACGTCTTTGCGAAACAGGCACCTGATATTCTCTATGCGGTGAATGGTATCCTCATGGGACTTGTTGTAATCACTCCTCTGGCAGGTTTTGTGAGCCCGGCGAGTGCTCTCATACTTGGTCTTGTCGCTGGCCCCCTGTTTCTGGTTGCTGAAAAATTCTTCTCGGCCAGGAAGTGGTTCTCTGATCCGGTGGGCCTTTTCCCGGAACATGGTGTTGGAGGGATATTCGGCATCCTCATGATTGCCTTCTTCACACAGAATTCGTTCGCAGCTGCTTCGGGAAATCCATCCCTTCCAAACGGATTCTTTTTTGGCGGTGGATTCGCTGCACTTAACCAGTTTGGAATAGAGTTGCTTGGGATTGCTGCGGTGGTTGTCACTGTTTTCCTGATTTCTTTCGCCACAATATGGGTTATATCACTGGTTCTGCATGGCATAACAAGTGATTCAACCTACGGATCCACTGTAAATCCAACCAGCGGCGGCCTTGGAATACCAAAGTCCGTTGTATCGTTGAGAAAGAAGTAAATTATTTCTCTTCCAGTTCAACAATGGGTCGGTACATCCAGATAATCTGTTACCATACTTTTTATAATATTATTGAGAAAAGCGCTGGGAGGGAGATTCGAACTCCCGAGCTACGAGAGCACAAGCTTTCCAGACTTGCGCCTTACCAGGCTAGGCTATCCCAGCTTCGAAAAAGGCATAATTGGTCCGTATTTAACTCTTTCAGGCTCGTCCCGGTTGCCTGTGTATCATTTTATCTTATCGAAAATGGGAAGGGACAGTGTTCTCTCCACTCCCTCCATGCTCCTTAGTTTATCCAGGACAAACATTGAAAGTTCCTTCATGCTTCTGTTTCTGGTCAGTACAAGTATATCCCACTGGCCTGAGATGATTGCCACTGAAATGACGTTTGGAAATCTTGAAAGTCTTTCAGAGAGCGTTTTCTGGTCAATCGAGCATTTTGGATCAAAATTGATCATTATGTATGCGAGTACGGGCATTCCTATCTTTTCATAATCCGGTTCTATGGTGAATTTTTTGATGATTCCTTCCTTTTTCATCCGCTCCATTCTCTCGAATATGGTGGCCCTTGGAATACCCAGCCTGTCCGACATGAGGGAAATCTTGTCCCTCGCCTGGTTCTCAAGGTATTCAAGTATGGCGGAGTCTTTTCTGTCCAATTCTTCCATAAAGTGGTTAAAACTAAGTTATATTTAAAATGTTTGCCATATTGACGAAAAATTACCACGATATATTATAAAAGATTATAATTTATGGAAAATATGGAACAAACAACACAAAATCAATTTGTGAGAGATGAAGTGGGCCATGCGATGGAACATATTGCCAGTGAAAGAGTGAAACGGGCAGTCAAAGTGCAGAGCACTCTGAGGCAATCGCTTAGGCAGTCATTGGTCAGGAGAGGTTTTCTTGAGATTCCCCCTGTCATAATATCCCCTCTTACTGACCCTCTGAACCATCCGGTCTATGATCCCCATATCTCCTGTTATGGATCCGATATGTGGCTTACCAAGAGCATGATATTTCACAAGCAGATTGCAGTACAGGAACTTGGAAAGATTTTCATAATGTCTCCGAACATCAGGCTTGAGACCGATGAAAAAGCAACCTCAGGAAGACACCTGTATGAGTTCACCCAGGTTGACATTGAGGCGCTTGAAGCTTCGAGAGAAGATATGATGAGGCTTGCCGAGGCTATAATCAACGAGGCAATAGAAGAGGCTTTACTGAAAAACAGCGATGACCTCAGGTTTTTCGAAAGATCGATTCATACATTTCATGTTCCGTTCAGGGAGATCGCGTATGGAGACGCGGAGGCAGAGTATGGTTCTTCGTTTGAGAAGGAGATCTCAAAAAGGAGTTTTGAACCCGTCTGGATCACCGATATTCCGCTTGAGGCAAGAGAGTTTTATGACAGGGAGTATGAAAGCAGGAAAGGAATACTCCGCGACATGGACCTGATCTGGCCGGAAGGTTTTCAGGAAGCCATTTCCGGCGGAGAAAGAGAATATGAGTATGAAAAGATAGTAGATCGCATCCACAGGAAGGGGCAGGATGAGAGACAGTTTGAATGGTTTCTGGAAATGGCAAAGCGCGGGATCAGGATGTCTGCAGGATTTGGCATAGGAGTTGAAAGATTCACAAGATACCTGTGCGGACTCGATCACGTTTCGGATACAACACCATTTCCAAAAATCCCCGGTAAGGTTTCACTGTGAACTTCCTGATGGACTCCGATTGATTGTTTTAAAAAGTTATTTATATTTTCAAGAAGTATATTTTTGATAATCATGCGAGCAAAATTTCTGCTTCGTAAGGATTCCAAAAGGAGAGAGAGAGAGACGGTAAGAGTTCCATCAGGATGATGACAGTGGGAATTGTTTTGTTTATGATGATTTCTTTCATGGGCATTTCATCATCTACTTATGCAGGAGTAGAGAACCACACCAATGGCTTGCCTGTTCCAGTTTTTGGATCATACACCGCTACCAATAACACTGGATCTTCAACTTCATCGCCGGCACCCATGTCCGTTCATGGTCCGCCTGGAGGTGGCGGAGGGGGTGGCGGCGGTGGATCGCCTTCTACTGTGACTGTCACATTTTACATCTTCGATGGGCAAGGTGAAATATCCCTTGACGGCGTGGTTTATGCCAACGATGACAATGCATCACTCACTGAAGGTACATGGTACAGCATTTCAGCCAATAATCTAGGAAGTGGGTATTCTTTCTATGAATGGCTCGCAGACAACGGAACGGTTTCAAACAGCCAGTCGAGTTCCACCACATTTACTCCTTCTTCGACGGGCACATTAACAATGATTATTGAGCGTGGTGGACAACCCTACCAGAACTGGGCAGGCTATGAAGAAACCTCAAACGGTCTAACTCAGGCATCCGCGATCATAGACGTTCCAAGTTCCATATCATATGTGAATGGAGTGTGGAACGCAAACACAAACGAAGAAACGGTCAGTTTCTGGGTCGGGCTTGGCGGCGACCCCACTGTAACGAATGGCGATCTGTGGCAGGCAGGAGTTTCTATTCAGATGAATTCATCCGGAAGCATATGGCTTTACACCTGGTATGAGTACGTTGGATCGGCTACGGATAACTATAAGGGAATATATCCGGTTCCTATTTTCAACATATATCCTGGCGATGTAATTTATATTGATATATCCGTATCCAATCTTTATAATCTCTACAACGAGAAGGGCAACTACGTGATCAAGGATGAAACACAGGGTTTCTACGCATCTGGTCAGGTATCTTTGCCAAATGATTTCTTCTATGGAGACCCACTGACTGCGGAATGGATTGTTGAAGATCCAGCGGTCAATAATCACTATAATTATTTTGTCATTCCTGACTTTGGATCCGCCACATTCCAGAGCGTGGAGTCTGGCTCGTCCGCAGGCATGAATGTTCCCTATCTGTACCTGTTCAGTCCTGTTTTGAATGAGAAGGTAACTGTTGACTGGAATTACGGAGAGTTCGATCAGGGACTCACTCCAGGTACAACAAACAGCATTGATTTCACGGTTTCGTACAGCCAATGGAGCGTATAATAATGAAGAGACGCTATAAGATTGCCGCAATCGTTCTCGTGATTCTGTTCGTATTCCCCATGCTAGTTCACTTGGCGCTTTCCAACCCGACAAGTCTGCCTGTCAGGAAAGGTGATAAGATATACCTGGGTACAACGACAGTTCTTGGTATACTAACATTTCCTATAGGATTGACCGTTCACCCTAGCTCACCACCATCTTACACAATTAATTTCATGGTCTACACGAATTCAACTCTCCATGGTGCCTGGGAGGCCCCCGGACTGCTGGTGAATGCCTATGTATATTCATATGGTTTTAACGAGATAGGTGATGAGTACATGGGTCCTGTGGAAAAAGGAGTTTTCAATGTTTTTCTGAATCCGGGGGAATACAACCTGTCATTCTACCTCTTCACTGATACTTTTATCTTTTGGTATACCACGATCACTGTAACGAACACCATTCAACTGATTCCTAACAGTTCAGCAAACGCAACACGGTGAATTCATAGTGCCTATAATATTATATTATTCGTCACAATTATAAAACATGCTTAACCGTTACCTTCCAAAGGTTCAGGGTAAGGTCAATTTCATACCAAAGTTCACCGCTGCTGATTTCCTGAGAAACGACGGGATCGAAATCCGATTCCACCCAAAAAATTGTATCATTGTCTTTTCCCGTCAGCTGTATAAAATGCTGGTTGACGATCTTTCACTGAGGGAATCCGACTTATTCTATCGCGGGGCCTTTCAGGAAGCAATCAGTGAAGATCTTGGCCTGTACATAGTAAGAATTTATCCCGGCGGTCCTCTTGCCGCCGCAACTGTCGAGGAACTTGCCTCGGCTGGAGCATCAAAATTCCTGCTGCTGGGAACTGCTGGCTCGATAAATCCCAAGGTCAGGTTTGGCGATCTGGTGGTCTGCACAAAAGCAGTAAGGGATGAGGGGACTTCATATCACTACCTGAGGCCGTCGTTGTTTGCTTATCCCTCTATGCCTCTCACCGATAGACTGTTCAAAGCATTAGGCAAAAATGGAATTAACGCCACGAAAGGCATCGCCTGGACAACAGACGCCCCTTACATGGAAACCATGGAGGAAATAGAGGAATTCAGGAACAGGGGAGTTCTCACTGTGGAGATGGAGGCGGCATCATTATTCGCCGTTTCAAAGAGAAGAACTGTTGAATCGGCGGCAATTTTTTCAGTATCCGACGAACTTCACGGGAAGAAGTGGACAGGCATGGGAGTACCGGAAGAAGGATTCAGAAACCTCGTAAAAAGCGCGCATTTGTTTGCCGTTATCTGATTTCCTGTCCGATTTTAAGAAAAGCGTCGGGGGGGAGATTCGAACTCCCGAGCTGCGAGAGCAGTAGATCTCGAATCTACCGCCTTACCGGGCTAGGCTACCCCGACATCCGGTATCCGTGGGAATGACTATGGAAATAAGAATTTTCACTATTCTCCTGATATCAAGAGGCGTCTTCGTCTGAACGCTTTCGCACAGATATCAGGATCTGGACATTTTCACGTGCTCCTTCATTATGCACCTGTCCATAACAACGGTCATTCCTTCCTTTTTTGCGGCGCTGGCACCCTCATTGCTGACAACGCCTTCCTGCATCCATATTACCCTGGGTTTGATTTCACTGGCTTCCTGTATTATTCCTGGAACTGCATCCGGTTTCCTGAAAATGTCAACCACGTCGATCCTGATGTTTCCAGGTATTGATTTGAGATCGGGATATGCTTTCCTTCCGTTCCATCTTTCAATGACAGGATTCACTGGAATAACATCATAGCCATGCCTTACAAGATATTCTGCCACCCGGTAGCTGTCCCTGTCGGGCTTATCGGATATCCCCACCACTGCTATGGTTCTGGATGTTTTAAGAATTTCCGGAATTTTATCCTCGTCGTAACTCATGAGTATGTAAAATAGTACCGACTATTAATATTGTCACCAGACGGTCCTGAACAAAC